>CAZFVV010000024.1:0-54707 GCA_964522165.1 uncultured Calditrichaceae bacterium | reverse complement strand
TATTATCAGATGATCCGGAGGCCAGGGTTTTACCGTCCGGGCGGAAGGCCACACTCAAGACATCACCGGAATGGCCTTCCAGGCGGGCCTTCTCCGCTCCGCTCGCCACATCCCACAGACGGATGGTATTATCATCTGATCCGGAGGCCAGGGTTTTACCGTCCGGGCGGAAGGCCACACTCAAGACATCACCGGAATGGCCTTCCAGGCGGGCCTTCTCCGCTCCGCTCGCCACATCCCACAGACGGATGGTATTATCATCTGATCCGGAGGCCAGGGTTTTACCGTCCGGGCGGAAGGCCACACTCCAGACAGAACCGGGCGGCAGGGGAGATATCCAGCAGTTTGCCGCGGCGCCAAAACGCAGATCCGGAAATAAAAGGCGGCCGGCCGAGAGGGGGAGGAAGCGGTTCTCCGGGATTTCCAGTTTTAGCGCAGCCAGGGTATATAACCAGGCCCGGCTGGAGGCCGCAGGATTTTTTTGTTCCAGGGCATCGGCCAGAACAGCGGTTGCTTGCTCTTGATAACCCCGGGCAAGGTTGTAATTGGCTTCCCGTCGCTGCTTATCCGCTTCCTGCCGTTGTTTATCCGCTTCTGTTTTTTGAAGCAAGGCAAACCCGGCAATGAGTATAAAAATAACCGTGAGCGCCAGGGAGGCGCGCAGGAGGTTGCGCCGGCGGCGTTTGTCGGCGGCTTCCCGTTCGCGGCGCTCCGCTTCCCGGCGGCGCTCCTCTTCATCATGCTGCTGTTTTCTGCGGCGGCTGTTTTCCAATAGCCGGTTCTCATCCCCCCTCAGTTTGGGCATTCCGTTTAAACCGTTTTCCACCGCGCTTAAATCCGTCTCATCCAGGTAAATCCGTTCCGGGTCCTCCCGGAAATCGGCCATTTTGCCGGAGAGGATCCGCGCCGCCCTGGGGCCGGGCAGGGGGGAGTCGCGGTATTCCGCGGCAATTACCGGGGCCAGGGTGTCGTGGGCCAGGCTGGTGAGGAGAGCAGGTTTGCGGCGGGTTTTCTGCGCGGTTTCGCTCACCTCGGTCAATAAATAGAGGGATTTCAGCTCCTGGAGCAGGGCGCGCAGGGTCTGCTCCTCCAGGCGGTAGCGCGGCAATATCTCCTCCGGGCGGCGGCTTTGGGCGGTACCCCGGGGAGTGGTGTGGAAATGGAGCAGGTCCAGCGCCAGCCCGGAGCTTACCTGTTCCGGGAAGGCCCGGTTTAGTTTGGCAAGCTGCTCTTTAAAAAAGTCGGCGATGGCGGTGCGGTCTTTCCAGAGAGTGCGGTATTCCTCCAGGGAGAAGAAGACTCCCTCACTGCCCTCCCGGTAATTGTTGTCCCACATGCGTTTGAGCAGGATTTGCAGGATGGGGGCAATGTGGGAGCGCTCGTCTTTCAGGAGGTCGCCGGCAATTTCTTCCGGGAGGCTGTTCTTGGCGCTTTGCTCCACCGTCAGCTTATAGTAGTCGCGGATTTCCGGGAGAGGATGGCGGGCCACCCCGGTTACCGCCTCGATAATGCCCCGGCGGTCTAAAGGCTGGATGAAGAGGTCAATGCAGGGCAGGCGGGCCTCTTTGCTCAGCGCTTCAAAGAATTCGGCGTGGTATTCCTTGCGGTAGCCCAGGATCAGTTTTCCCCGCAGCGGGGCGGCATCAGGGTTGGCGAAGAGGGTTTGCAAGGCGGCGGTGAATTCCTGCAACTCCGCGCGGTCGCTGTTATTATGCCGGCGGGTGAAAAGCTCTTCCGCCTGGTCGAGGATCAGGAGCAGGGCGGTTTGGGGGTCGGCGGCTTCCAGGCGCTGCCAGAGGGATAAGAGGTCTGCATCGGATAAGACCGCGGGGGCGTTTTCCGCTTCTCCATCCGCTTCCGCGGCAGCAGGGAGGGAAACGCCGGCGTCTTCCGCGGCTTCCCGGAGCATTTCCGTTAGAGTGGCGCGCAGGCCGCTTTCCAGGCGGCGGCGGTATTTTACCCGGCAGCGGGTTTCCACCCGGGGAATAAACCCGGCGTCCAACAAAGAGGATTTGCCCACCCCGGTCTGCCCGTGCAGCAGGATAATGGCGTAGCGGCTTTGCACCAGGCGGTACAGCTCGCGGATGTCTTCCCCCCGGCCAAAGAAGATGGCGGCATCCCGCCGGGTGAAGGGCTGCAGGGATTTGAAAGGTTCCGGGGGAAAAGGCGGCTGAAGATATTTTTCCGGCAGCGGCAGGGTGTAGAGGGGGTCGTCGAGCAATACCGGAAGGCTGAATTGCTTCCCGCTCTCCGCTGGTTCGCTATAGCGGATTTCCCAGGCGAATTTGTCTTTCGGGATGGGTTTATCAGTGGGGAAAGCATGGCGAAGGTCGTCTTCCGGCCAGCCGCGCTTTTGGCTGTCCACTGCATCCTGCCAGGCGGTCTCCACGGGGCTGCCGGAGACGAGATTTTCATAGAACTCGATCGCTAATGAGCAGGCAAGTTTATCCTTCACCTCCTCGGAGGTGCCGATAGCGATGGGCGCGCCCTTCTTGCCGGTAAGTTCTATCACCTGCTCCAGGGTGGAGCAACTGTTCAGGAAAATGAGTTTCAGGTTTGGCTGGCGTTTCAGGAAGGGGATCAGGCCGTGTTTGAACACTGAAGCGCCTTCCCCGGAATCCATCGCGCCGAATTCCAGGAGGTTTTCTTTAGCGTGCCCGGCAAAGTGGAAGATGGAGACGCGCCCGCGGTATTCCCGGAACAGCTCGCTGAGGCGCCCGGAAGTAATATCGGCGACCACCTTCAGCTCTACCCGCTCTTTGAGGGGCCGGAAAGCAGCTTCAATGCCTTCCCGCTCTTTGATCAGCCGCGGTAAGTTGCGCCGGTTATCGGCGGTGACGACCAGTATAACCGGCCTGGGTTCCAGGTTCTGTTGCGAATTCGCCATACCGCACCTCAGGAGAGGTTGTGCCGCCTGACGCCGCGTTCCCGACCATAACACGCGCATGAACGAGCACAATATACAAAATCAGGATGAATAATCCCCGGAATCAGAAAAAAATTTGGCGGTATTAATTCTACTCTAAGACCTTGATATACTGACCCACAATTGCGATCCCTCTATAACCCTGGACATCCCCCCTCTTCAAAGCTAATCTTTACCCACATCTCTTCATTCGTCCCTACGGGACTCTCCTTTAACCCCTTTTCTCAGACCCCGCGATGAATCGCGGGGCTATTTTCATTTATCCCTACGGGATATTTTGCCACAGTCATAGCTATTTGTCTCGTAGAGACAACCGAAAATAGCCCCGATATTCATATCGGGGGACATTAAGCCATCCGTATTCGCTAAAGTCCCGTAGGGACGGCTGAAAAACACCCCTCTTCTTCCTTTTTCCCACAAAAAATGTGGGTAAAGATTAGCTTCAAAGGGGGGATTCCGGCGTGCGCCGCTTAAATTTCCCCCCTTTGAAGGGGGGCAAGGGGGGATGTCAAGAGCTTGATCAGTCATCACTTTTACTCTTTCCCCTCAGAGTCTTAAAACAAACCGCCGACGACCAACCACGAACCACCCTTCCCTTTACCGCTCTTCGGTTACCGCCAGCAGCATCGGTTTCAGTTTCTTGAAGGTGGCGGTAAAGAGAATGGCAATCGCGGAGCTTTTGCGGATATTGTCCCAGTAGATGCCGGATTTATCTAAGCGAAAGTAGAGCAGCCCCGGACCGCTGGGGGGACCCACCGGGGGGCGGGAAATGCTGGATATTTTAACCCCCTGCACCGCGGACTGCGCCAGGCTGTGAATTTCCTCCGGGCTGGAGATTTTGATATGGCGGGGCATTTCATCCGCCACCTGGCGCTCGTCGAATTCTCCCCGCATCACCAGGTAAAACTGGGCGGTGCGGAACAGGGCCTCATCCACGATCCTCCCGGAATAGAGCGAGCCGTCTTTGCTGCCCAGGGGAATGCGCACGTAATTGGGCGGGGGAACCGCCAGATCCAGCAGCTTGCGGATATTTTCATAGAGGCTGTGAAAGCAGAGATGCAGCCGGTCGTGCTCGTATTGGGGAAATTTCATGTCGCTATTGGGCGAAAAAGTGGTGAGCTGCCCGGCCAGGGCCAGCAACCGGGTGTAGAGTTCTTCCGGATGGCATCCCGGCGCTTTCAGTCCTTCCAGGTGGCTCAGGAGGGGAATAAACCCGCTGACGGTATGCAGCAGCCAGAAGGTTTTGACGTCCACGTTGGTAAATTCGATCTGCCCGGAAGCCTCCCGCTGCCGCCGCTCCCGCAGGGTGGCGTTCTTTTCCACCAGCGCTCCCAGGAGCCGTCGCAGAATATTGCAAAGCGGTTCGGAAGCCTGGAGGTGCAGGCAGGGGGGAATGAATTTTTCCTGCAGGGCGTAGGTGTTATTCTCCTGGCGCACGATCTGCGCAATCCGGATTCCCCCGAAACCGGGCGGGGGGACATCGCCAAAGCGGATTTGGAAATTGGGCAGGCCGATGCCGATCTCCTGCTCGTTTTCCCCGGAATTGTCATCCGGCAGGGCGATGTTCTTAAGATAGAAGCGGGTGTCCGGTTGTTCGGCAAGGTCGTCGAGCTGGCAGTTGGGACCGCCGGGCAACTCCAGCGGAAGGGTAAGGAAAACGCCCAGTTCTTCGTACTTGGGTTCAAAATGTTCCTCAAAGCTCCGGCTTTGGGGCAGCGGGTGTATGTCCGGCATATTGAAGGGCAGGCCGTCGGGCATCACCCCGGCGCAGCGCAGGAGCACAAATTGCCCGTTGGCAACCGCTTCCTTATCGATTTGAATTTCCGAAAGCCCCCAGTCATGGCGGGCTACCGAGCGGATGCGGGCATGCAGCGCCAACTGCCGGCAGCGCTCTGCCTGTTGAAAATGATGCGGCTTCAGGATCATCCCTTCATGCCAGACGACTTTTTGCAGTTGTTTCATAGTCCTATCCCCGTTTTTTTGTGTTCGATAACACTTTTAATAGGGAGGGAAGGGGGAAGAACTCTCAAGAGATGGTCCGGAGAGAAAAATTTTGCAGAAAATATAAAATTCCCTTGAAAGTGTTTTTGAGAAATTCTATGGTCTTTACGAGGGGGTTGTCGGACAAGAAAACAGAAAATGGCATCGCCAAATGAGCGAGAATATAAACCCGCGATATTTCACAAAAACTACTTTATTCCGGTTCGGCAAGGGAATATAAAATCTATTTTTTTTACTTGACTTTTATCTTTGTAACATCTACGGTTTTCCTGGAGAGGGGAGAATAATGGTTGCCGGGTAAGATAAGGGAGTGGGATAAGTCTGGCAGCCCGGCTAAAGTTAACGTTCACTTTTAGGGAGGTTTTGACATGACTTCATTCCAGCCGCAGCAGAGCCTGGCGGATTTCCAGCACCTGCGAAATATTTATGAGCATTACGAACTGTTCCGGCGGCATCGGATTCATTTGCTCCTGGCTCTCTATCGCTATCGCGCCGAGCGCGAGTATAAATCGGAAGGTTTCAGCACTTTTAAATCTGCATTCGCTTTTCTGAAAAGCGTCTGCGAGATCGATTTGCAGGACAGCACCCTGTGGAAATATTGCGGCGTGTTCAATCGTTACGCCCGGCACGGGTATGCTCCCCAGGAGATTATCGGTTATCCGATTTCCCGTTTGATCACGCTGAAACCCTTACTGGGCCGGTTATCTCGAGAGCAATTTCAACATTTAATGCAGCAAGAGAAACGGGAATTTGAAAAAACCTTGACTCAATTGAGGAAGGAGGAGCTATGAACACCTGGTGGCCTTATGAGAAATTAATCGAAGATCGGTTGGGGAAGTTTATGCGCGATGATCGAAAACAGCTCAACAAAGCCAACTCTCGCGAGATGTATTTGGAGAAGCGGGAATACTACCTGGATGATCTTTTGAAAGAGCTCCATGAACTTAACGTTTATTTGTATCCCGATAAAGAAGAGTTGATCACGTTTGCGAAGCAATTCTGCCTGAAACAGGAGAAACGTTCCCAGAGAAAGTACGGTTTCCTACAGGCTACTTGGTATTTGCCCCGCATGTTTCGACAACGCCAGGCCGTGGAAGTTCTGTCAATGTTAGGATATCCCCCAAGCTACATTCAGTTTATGATAAATTACGACAATTTCAAAAAAGATAGTATTGGGGAATTTATCGCAGATTACATCGATTTCTTTTTTAATTACCGGGGGATGTCAGCGGCGCAACGGGATCTTTTCTTCAGCCGGGCCCGGGAGGTTCCTTATTACCGCCTTCATTGCGCGGTACATTTCCAAACTATTTCTCCGCAAATGGCCCTGGCGGCTCTCGGAGTACAATTTGATAACTACATAATGAGCAATGCCTGTCGAATCGACAGATTGATCCAGCAGACCACCGTTCGCCTGGAAGAGGCGCTTTTGGAGAACGATAATAAGCGGATATCGACCCTCAGCCAGAGCCTGAGCAACCTCAGCAAATCATTCCTGAAATTAGGCGGCGAGCCCGATCAGCCGGTCAACGAGATGGAGAAAACTGAGATCGTTTACAAAGAATTTAAACCCGAACTGACGGTGGAGCAAATCCGGGAGCACAACGCCCGCATCAGGGCAGAACGGGAAAAACAGGGGAACTCAGATAACCCAAATGAGCCGGCCAAACCGGATGGTTCGGTTAATCCAGCTAAGCCGGGTGAGCCCAATAATTCAACTAACCCAACTGACCCCAATAACCCAACTGACCTGGCTGACCCAGATAACTCAAATGATCCAATTGGCCCTGTCAACCCAACCAGCGAATCACCCGGGAAGGGATAACATTGTGAAAGTCGATTTATATGTAAAAGCAAAGATAAATTTTTCCTGTGAACACGAGGAATAGTTACAGCAAAGGGGGTGATTATCAAAGATTCCGGCTAAAGGTTTGTTTGCAGGCTCTATTTGGAGGGTTGGAAAAAATAAACCTGCCAATTCCCCGCAGACAGTTAACCCGAACAATAGGGGAATCGAAGTTTTCTGTCAGGCTGTTTCTTTCCAATCCCTGAATCAAATTCATCAAAATCATTAACTTAAAAAACGGAGTTGGGACAAATGTCAAAAAAAAATTCAAGACAACAGGTGGTGCTCCATTATGCCCGCCAGGGCGGGTCGATTATCTTGACCCCGGAACAGTTCGGAAAAGATTTCCTGGTGTTTAATTTCAAGCAGGAGTGGTCCCGGGTATTGCCGCACTTGCACACAGAGGCGGTGGAGAAAGCCCTGGATTGCGGGATGCGGCGGCATTTGCTGCACTCTTTCGGGACCGACGAAGAATGGAATAAAGACAGGGCTCCCTGGAAGCTGGATGTTACCTACAAATGGAGCGAATTCGTCGAAGCGCAGATTCGCAAACGCTTTCCCGGCTGGGAGGATAAATACAAATGCCCCCAATACTATCCTGATCATGTCACCATCCGCAGGCTGTTGGGATATTTAGACGAATATCCCCCGGCATATCATGAGGAACAAAAGCGGGTGTATGAGCTTTGCGGTCCCCGGAAAGATACCCCGGAGTATTACCAGGCTTTTGGGCTGGAGTATTACCTGGCCGGGTGGTGCGCCCGGTTGGGGCAAGAGGTTTTCCCGGAATACCGCTGGATGGTTGCCCACAAAGTGCGAGGCTATGATCTGAAGGCCGGCGAGGGCAGTATCCATACCCTGGCCATAGGAATCCATCCCACCAAACGCCCCTATGTCATCTTCGACATACTGAATTTTACCTCCGGCGCCTACGCGCTAATGAGGGAAGTTCACAATGGCTTCCTCTATGACGTGTATGAATGGAATATGGCCATGGAAAAGAGCCTGATCGGGGTGATTGTGCCCCGCAAGAGATTGTTCGATTTGCAGGCTAAGCAGAAGGGATAAGCGCCCGGCCGGGAGAAGAGCCGGGCGGGAAGCGGAAAGGCCCGGGAGGATTGGGAATGCTCCCGGGCCTTGATTTTCTCGACCCGCGTCGAAGGTGAAACAATTTTCGGCAGCGAGGGGGGTGAGATTGGGAAAGGCTGGCATACCGGGGTAAGATTGGGGCGATTGCCGGTTCCGACCGTCGCGCGCTCGCCAAAAACACCCTCAACACTTTGTATTCTGTAAATCGTGAAAGCCTTTTCCAGCTCTTAAATCACTTGATTTAAATATGAGCGTGGCATATTTTGGGTCAGACACAATTTTGCCTCAGACTATCGAAATGTAATTTACAAGATAGACGCTGAGCAGGGTAAGATCGAAACAATAAGAATTGATATACACCAATTCGGATAAGCAGACTCAAAACCCAGTGGCCTGATGAATCAGAGAATCACCCTTTCGCAATTGGAACAATACCTTGCCAAAGCCGCCTGGATTCTTAAAGGCCCGGTGGATGCCTCGGATTTCAAGGCGTATATCTTTCCCCTGTTATTTTTCAAACGAATCTCCGATGTTTATGACGAAGAATTCCGACAGGCGTTGGAAGAATCCGGCGGCGACGTGGAATATGCCGCCCTGCCGGAGTTCCACCGCTTTGTAATACCGGAAACCTGCCATTGGAAAGATGTGCGGGAAACCACGGTAAACGTGGGCCAGGCGCTGGAGAAGGCGTTTCGCAGCATCGAAAAGGCTAACCAGGAATATCTTTACGGTATCTTTGGGGATGCCCAGTGGGCCAACAAGAACAAACTGCCGGATGCCCTTCTGAACAACCTTATCGAACATTTCTCGCAGTATAATCTTTCCAATTCCAATGTTGATCCGGATATGCTCGGGCAGGCCTATGAATACCTGATCAAGCAATTTGCCGATTTGACCAATAAAAAAGCCGGGGAATTCTATACCCCGCGCTCGGTGGTGCATCTGATGGGATTGATCATCGACGCCAAAGAAGGAGAGAGTGTTTACGATCCGGCCTGCGGCACCGGCGGTATGCTGCTGGAATCCATCAATCATTTGAAAGAGAACCAACAGGATTTTCGCACCCTGAAACTATTCGGGCAGGAGAAAAACCTCACATCTTCTTCCATTGCCCGGATGAACATGTTCCTGCACGGTATCGAAGATTTCCAGATCGTGCGCGGAGATACCCTGCGAAACCCGGCCTTTTTTGAAGGAGATCACCTGAAGACCTTTGATTGCGTGATCGCCAATCCGCCCTTTTCTTTGAAAGCCTGGGGAGCGGATCACTGGGCAAACGATCCTTTCGGGCGCAATATTGCCGGAGTGCCGCCCCAGGGGAACGGCGATATGGCCTGGGTCCAGCACATGATCAAATCCATGAAGCCCGGTAACGGCCGCATGGCGGTGGTGCTGCCGCACGGGGCGCTATTCCGCAAGGGCGCGGAGGGGAAAATCCGCGAGGCGCTGCTGAAAATGGATTTGTTGGAAGCGGTCATCGGCCTGGGAGCGAATATTTTTTACGGCACTTCCCTGGCGGCCTGCATCTTAGTGTTCCGCACCCGGAAATCGCCGGAGAAACAGGGGCAGGTGTTGTTCATCGATGCTTCGGAACTGATCCGCAAGGGACGGGCGCAGAATTTTTTGGAAAAAGAACACCTCGAGCAAATTTTTCGCTGGTATCTCGATTACCGGGATGTAACCAATCATGTGAAAGCGGCCAGGCTGGATGAGATTGCGGAGAATGACTACAATCTGAATATCCCGCTTTATGTGGAAAAAATCGTGGAAGATCATCTTCCCGGCGTGGAAGAAGCCCTGGCCGATCTCAAACAAGCCTGGGATGAGGCCCGAAAAGCGGAAGCGAATTTTGTAGAGAAATTGAGAATGTTTGGAATCGACGCATGACCCAACAAGAACTCGAAAAATACCTCTGGGGCGCGGCCACCTATTTGCGGGGGCATATCGACGCCGGGGATTATAAGCAGTATATCTTTCCGCTGCTGTTCTTCAAGCGCATCAGCGATGTGTATGACGAGGAATTTCAGCAGGCGCTGGCGGAGAGCGGCGGGGACCTGGAATATGCCGCCTTCGAGGAAAACCACCGCTTCCAGATTCCCCGCGGGGCGCACTGGCAGGAGGTGCGAGAGGTAACCGTCAACGCCGGTCTGGCGATCCAGAACGCCATGCGGGCGATTGAGAAAGCCAACCCGGATACCCTTTACGGGATTTTCGGCGACGCCTCCTGGAGCAACAAAGAGCGGCTTTCCGATGAAACCCTGGTGAACCTGATCGAACACTTCTCCCGGCATACCCTGGGCATAAAAAACGTGCCCGACGACCAGCTCGGCAACGCCTACGAATACCTGATCAAACAGTTTGCCGACGACAGCGGCCACACCGCCGCGGAATTTTACACCAACCGCACCGTGGTGCGGCTGATGACGCTGATCATGGATCCACAGCCGGGAGAGAGCGTTTACGACCCCACCTGCGGCTCCGGGGGGCTGCTGCTGAACTGCGCCCTGCAGCTCAAAGCCGCCGGAAAGGAATACCGCACCCTCAAGCTCTACGGGCAGGAGATTAACCTGATTACCTCCGCCATTGCCCGGATGAACATGTTTCTGCACGGCATCGAGGAGTTTCAAATTGTGCGCGGCAATACCCTCAGCCATCCCGCTTTTTTGGAAAACGATGAATTGCAGCAGTTTAACATTATCCTGGCCAACCCGCCCTACTCCATAAAAAGCTGGGACCGCAAGAGCTTTGAGAACGATCCCTACGGGCGCAACCCCTGGGGAACCCCGCCGCAGGGAACCGCGGATTATGCCTTTCAGCAGCATATCATGAAAAGCCTGCACCCGGAGAACGGCCGTTCCATTACCCTCTGGCCGCACGGCATTTTATTCCGCGACGCGGAAGCGGCCATCCGCCGGAAAATGATCGAAAGCGACGTGGTGGAGTGCGTGATCGGCCTGGGGCCGAATCTCTTTTACAACTCTCCTATAGAGGCCTGTTTGCTGATTACCCGCACGAATAAGACCCCGGAAAGGCAGGGGAAAATTTTGTTCATCAATGCGGTGAAGGAGGTCAGGCAGGAAAAGAGTATTGCATTTTTAGAAGAAAAACATATTCAAAAAATCTACCAGGCTTATCAACAGTTTACCGATTTGCCCGGTTTAGCCAGGGTTGTTGATATTGAAGAGGTTTTGGAAAATAAAGGCAAATTAGCACTCAATCTGTATGTGATGCCGGAAGCGGAAGGAGATAACGATTCGCTTGAATTCGAGGAAATCTTTACTCAATGGCAATCTTCTTCGCAGGCGTTAAAAAAATCGATGGATGAGTTATTCCAACTGCTGGAAAACAATGTTTGAGACCTTAGAAAAAATTCGCTTGAATATCGACAAGACTACCTGGGAGCCCGTGAAATTCGGAAATGTCGCCAGGGAGGTGCGGGAAAGCGTCAAAGACCCGGCAACGGAGGAATTAGAGCGTATCGTCGGCCTGGAGCATATTGAAGCGGAAAATATTCACCTGAAAGCGTGGGGATCGATTGATAACGGTACAACGTTTACCCGCAGATTCCGTAAAGGCCAGGTGCTATTCGGCAGGCGCAGAGCATATCTGAAAAAAGCGGCGCTGGCAGAATTTGATGGCCTCTGTTCCGGGGATATTATCGTCATGGAAGCCAAAGATGAGCTTTTGCCGAAACTGCTGACCTTTATCGTGCAGAATGACCGCTTCTTTGAATTCGCAGTAAAGAATTCTGCCGGCTCCCTTTCTCCGCGTGTCAAATTTAAAGACCTGGCCCGCTTCGAATTCCGCCTTCCTCCCAAAGACCAGCAAGCCCAAATTGCCGAGCTGCTTTGGGCGGCGGATAAGGTGGTGGAAAATTATAAATGGCTTTTATCAAGACTAAAAATATTTTTTGATTTATCTTTATCAGAAGTTTTTATGAAACCCTCTAACTCCTTTTCAAAATGGCAAAAAGTGTTGTTACAAGATTGTTGTACATTACATCCAGGAATCATGAAGGGGAAAAGGTATAGTGATAATGATCTATTTGAAATCCCTTATCTACGGGTAGCTAATCTCCAGGATGGTTATCTGGATTTGAGTGAAATAAAAACTCTTAAAGTCAGTAGGCAAGATATTGAGAAATATGCTTTGTTACCGGGAGATGTTCTGCTTACAGAAGGTGGTGATTTTGACAAATTAGGAAGAGGAACAGTTTGGAAAGGTGAAATTGAGCCATGTATATACCAAAACCATATATTCTGTGTGAGGCCTAAAAAAAATTTAATTTTGTCTGAATTCTTATCGTTCCAAACTAATAGCAAATATGGGAAAAACTATTTTTTGAAATGTGCTAAAAAAACATCTAATCTCGCCTCTATTAACTCTTCCCAAGTGAAAAAATTTCCGGTTATATTGCCGCCAATAGAACAGCAACATTTGATCATTGACAAATTTATGCGAGCACAAAATCATATAAATTTATGTAGTTTGAACTTAGCTAATTCTCAAAAAATGTTCCAATATCTACTAAATAAAATATTATAATTTTTATGCCCTTCACCGAACTCAACAGCGTCGAGTATTATCTCATCCACCGCCTCAGCGGGGTCAACCTCAACGCCGCCCCGGCGGAGATCGCCGCGGTGAAGGAAAACCCCCCAAAATACGGCAAGTTCTGGCGCTACCGGGAGGCGGGGGAGCTGGAGCGGATCGTTAACGAGGTGCTGGTAGAGAGCGAACTGCGCCGGGCGCTGATCTGCATCAACCCGGAGATTGCCCAAAAACCGGAGCGCGCCGATGAGGTGATCTACAAGCTGCGGGCAATTCTCATTTCCGTCAGCCACACCGGGCTGGTGCGCGCCAACGAGGAATTTTCCCTCTGGCTGCTGGGCGACAAAACCATGCCCTTCGGCCCTAACAACCGCCACGTGCCGGTGCGCCTGATCGATTTTGAGCATTTGGAGAACAACAGCTTTATCGTCACCAACCAATACCGGGTGCATTACCGGGAGACCAAGATTCCGGATCTCGCGCTGCTGGTCAACGGCATTCCCTTAGTGGTGGGGGAGGCCAAAACGCCCATCCGCCCCTCGGTCTCCTGGCTGGATGGGGCGCACGAGATTCACAACATTTATGAGAACGCGGTGCCGCACCTGTTCGTGCCCAATCTTTTCTCCTTTGCCACCGAGGGCAAAGAACTGTTTTACGGCCCGGTGCGCTGCCCCCTGGAACTGTGGTCGCCCTGGCGGCTGGAATCGGAAAAAGGGGAGCTGGCCTACCAACTGGGTCTGACCGAGGTAGGGAAAGAAGTCGATGACCTGCTGCATCCCCGCCGGCTGCTGGATATTTTGCAGCATTTCGCGCTCTATTCTTCCGACAAAAAGAAACGGCGCATCAAAGTGGTCTGCCGCTACCAGCAGTACGAAGGCGCCAACAAGATCGTGGAGCGGGTGCTGGAAGGGCGCATCAAAAAGGGGCTGGTGTGGCATTTCCAGGGTTCCGGCAAATCCCTGTTGATGCTCTTTGCGGCCCAGAAACTGCGCAAAACCGCGGATTTGAAAAGCCCCACGGTGCTGATCATCGTTGACCGCATCGACCTGGATACCCAGATTACCGGCACCTTCAACGCCGCGGATGTGCCCAATCTCATCGCCGCCGAGAGCATCAAAGAACTGCACGATCTGTTAGAAAAAGATACCCGCAAGATCATCATCACCACCATCCACAAGTTCAAGGATGCGTACCCGGATATGAATCCCCGCGACAACATCATCGTGATGGTGGACGAAGCCCACCGCACCCAGGAAGGGGATTTGGGGCGGAAAATGCGCGCCGCCCTGCCCAACGCCTTTCTGTTCGGCCTCACCGGCACTCCCATTAACAAGGCCGATAAAAACACCTTCTGGGCTTTCGGGGCGGAGAGCGACCCGGGCGGGTATATGTCGCGCTATACGTTTCAGGATTCCCTGCGCGACCGGGCTACCCTGCCGCTGCACTTTGAACCGCGCCTGGTGGATTTGCACGTGGATAAAACCGCCATTGATGAGAGCTTCCGGGAACTGACCGAAGCCGCCGCCCTCAGCGATGAAGAAGCGGATGCCCTGAGCCGCCGGGCTGCGAAAATGGCGGTTTTTCTGAAATCGCCGGAACGGGTGCAGACCATTGTAGCAGATATTGCCAGACATTACCGGGAAAAACTGGCCCCCGCCGGGTTCAAAGGGCTGATCGTCACCCCGGACCGTTTTGCCTGCGTGTTGTATAAAGCAGAGCTCGACAAATTGCTGGAACCGGAAGCCAGCGCGGTGGTTATCTCCACCAATCCCAATGATACCCTAAAATTCAAGCAACAATGGGGAATGGATAAAGATCAGCAGGAAAAAATCATCGAACAATACAACGATAAAGATTCCCCGCTGAAGTTTTTGATCGTCACCGCCAAACTGCTCACCGGTTTCGACTCCCCGATTTTGCAGACCATGTACCTCGATAAATCGCTGAAAGACCATACCTTGTTGCAGGCGATTTGCCGCACCAACCGACTGTATCCCCACAAGTCATTCGGGCGCATCGTGGATTATTTCGGGGTGTTTGATGACGCCGCGGAAGCGCTGCAATTCGATGAGGAGAGCGTCAAAAAAGTCATTACCAATTTGCAGGAATTGCGCGAGCAACTGCCCAAGGCGGTGGCGGATTGCCTGAAACACTTTCCCGCGGTAGATCGCACCGTTGAGGGTTTTGAAGGTCTGCAAGCGGCGCAGGATTGCATTAATACGGATGAAAAACGCGACGCTTTTGCGCGGGATTATACTTTTCTGGCGAAACTGTGGGAGTCGCTCTCGCCGGACCGGGCGTTGGATCAGTACCAGAGTGATTACCGCTGGCTGACTGAGGTGTATCAATCGGTGCGCCCGGCGGTGGATAATATCGGCAAGCTGCTCTGGCATTCCCTGGGAGCGCAAACCACCAAGTTGATCCATGAAAACATCCATGTGAAAGGAATTCATGACGACCTGGAAGAATTTGTGCTGGATGCCGAGGTGATCGACGATATTTTTAATAATCCCAGCGCCGCCAAAGTCAAAAAACTGGCAAAGGAACTGATTAAGCGCTTCAAAAAATACGCGGGAAATCCTGAGTTTAAGAAACTAAGTGAGCGTTTAGAGGAACTCCGGGATCGGGCAGAAAAAGGTCTGATCTCCAGTATCGAATTTGTTAAAGAGTTGTGCAAATTGGCTAAAGATACCGTTCAAGCAGAGAAGGAATTGCTTAGCTTAGAGGAACAAAAATCCGCTAAAGCGGCTCTCACGGAATTATTCCTGGAAATGAAAACCGACCAAACCCCGGCGGTGGTGGAGCGGATCGTCAATGACATCGACGCCATTGTCAAGGTGGTGCGCTTTCCCGGCTGGCAGACCACTACATCCGGCGAACGGGAAGTGCAGAAATCACTCCGCAAAACCTTGTTGAAATACAAACTGCATAAGGACCAGGTATTGTTTGAGCGGGCGTATGCGTATATCAAGGAGTATTATTAGGCGCTGAGCATATAAAAATGAAAAAGGAAAAAACATGAATCTTGAACTCCTCCACAAACACATTAAAATTTATAAAAAACACCAGGAAGAACATGACGAAAGTTATGCCGAAGATCTCAAAGACAGGAAAGAGCGGGTAGAATATTATCAATCCTGGACTCGTGATAAACTTTTAGAAATGAATGAGGAAGAGCTTTACGAGTATTTGAGTAAACTGTGGGCGATGCTAATCTGGGGGAATAAGCATTACGTCGTTGATAAACTGCTTCAGGAACATGACCTGAAAATCGTTCGCAAGGAACTGGCGGAACTGGTCTGGGGTGAAGAAGATATCAGCAAACGCTGGGATTCTTTCCGCAAAAAGATTAAAGGGGTGGGCCCGGCAATGATGAGTGAAATTCTTTGTCACGTGCATCCGGATGAATTCATGATCTGGAACCGGCGAGCCTATGTTGGACTCAATTACCTCGGATTTAAGGATTTGCCCCGCTACAATTACCAGGTGACCGGCAAGCGATACAAAGCGCTTTCACAAGCAATCCAAAAAATTGTTGATGAGCTGCGGAATTTTGGTATCAAAGACGCAAATCTTCTGACCGTTGATTATTTTATCTGGGACCAATTGCAGGTGGAGGAAAATTTAAGCCAGCTTTTCACCAAAGAACGTGACAAGAATCTCCCGGACACGATCGAGGAAGAACCTGATGAGACTTCGGATTTTATTCATGATGAAATTCGTGATAAAATCGCCGACATCGGACAATGGCTCGGATTTAAGGCACAGGTAGAGATTAAAGTGGCGGAAGGCTCCAAAGTGGATGCGATTTGGGAGGCGACCATCGGCAATATGGGGCGGGTTATCTATGTATTTGAGGTACAAACCAAAGGATCAATCGACAGCCTGATTCTGAACCTCCTTAAATCGATGAACAATCCGGCGGTTCAGGGGGTGGTGGCTGTCTCCGATGAAAAACAATTGGAAAGAATCCGCAAACATGCTTTTAATGTCGGCGATTTGGGGAAGAAGCTAAAATATTGGAATTATAAAGAGGTTTTGGAAAATCATGAAGCCCTGTCCGCCGTAAATGAATCAATTAATCGTTTAGGTCTGGTACCCCAGGGATTTTGATTTTGGCTGAAGAATGGAAAAAGAAGACGGAACTCTTGATTCGCAAGTCTGGTTGATTGGTGATTCCAATCCGGAAAACTGGGATAAATATCTCCATCATCCTTTAGACCCCCGGCACCCCGTGCGGCACAATATTCTAACCCCGATTCTTGAAGTCGTTCAGGAAAACGTCTTTCATGCGGACAGAAGTAGGATTGATACTAAGCAATTTTATATACGGAATGCAGTAGAAGATGCCAGCGGTAAGCCGGATTCGTCGGATATTGGGAAAAAGTGGTATGACAAACATATCGTTGAGGAATTGAAGGAATTTCGAGAGTCTCTTGCAGATAAGAATCCTATACTTGTAATAAGTTTTGGGGCGTTTGCTTTCGAATTTTGTCGTAGAGCGTTAGAACAAAACCCCGAAAGAAATTATGGATACTGGGATACAACAAAATTAGGAATTGAGTTCAAACAACGAATTTCGGAATTTGAGCCTGATAGAATAAATCTTTTACCCTTGCTCCATGTTAGCATCGCCCGGGGAAAATTTTTAACAAGCCACAAAAATTTCTGCGGAAAAGAGGGGGAAAATTATTTTGAATTTGTAGGACAGCAGTTGGCCGCAATCATTCTAAAACACGAAACCTGTTTCTCTTTTTGGTTATAAGCCGAAAAATATGAGAACATCTACTGCTTCCGCAAAAGTCAAGAACTGAAAGCTTGAACGAATATTTTCTCCCCTCCTCAGTGAATAAACAAGAAGCATTACAAAACCCACCAGGCTATTACCATCCTATAACTAAGTTTTTCCGCGGGCAGATGGCTAAGTCATCGCTCCTGCGATCGGAAGAACCCCAGTTTTCAAAGGAACCCGGGTTCCGGGTAAATGCCTTCTCGATTACCTGGGAGGCGGTTATGATATCGAGGGATTTCTGGATCATTTCCCGGCGGTTCAGAAAGAACAGGTGCTGCAATTCTTAAAGCTTTCGGCAAAAGAATGCCTCTTGAATCATTACCATTAAACGTATTACACCGGGAAAATTCGTAAATATCGGTGGCTGACACAATCCCCTCGTTCATCCCCTCAGCGCGTTATATCCTATCAAGCATCCCGGCCTCGCATCATTATCCCTGAGTCCCTACCCTGAAAATGCCTTTTTTTCATCTAAACCATTGCATCAAGTTGCCATTTATGGTATTTTATCGTCATGGAATTTAGCGAACTGGTTAAAATTGCCGGGGATGAGCCGGTTTTCGAGACCGGCCTGCTCTTGAGCGGAACGGTTGATCCGGCGGACGTGCGGCGGCAGCTTTCGCGCTGGACCGCTAATGGCAAGCTCTATCAATTGCGGCGAGGGTTGTATGCCCTGGCGCCGCCGTTTCAGAAAGTCAAGCCTCATCCTTTCCTCCTCGCCAATCGAATGGTGCGCGGCTCCTACGTCAGTTGCCAGTCTGCCCTGGCCTACTACGGCCTCATTCCCGAATACGTGCCCACGGTGACCAGCGTCGCCCCCGGCCGCCCGGCGCGCTGGCAGACCCCGTTCGGTATCTTTGAGTTCTACCATCTGAAAAGCGAATTGCTGCGCGGTTATCGCCAGGTGGAAGCGGCCAAGGGCCAGAAGGCTTTTATCGCCGCGCCGGAGAAAGCGTTGCTCGATTTAATCCATTTGCACCCCGGTGCGGATTCTCCTTCGTACCTGCGGGAGTTGCGCCTGCAAAACCTGGAACAACTGGACCTGGAAGAACTCCTCAGGCTGGCGGCCCTCGCCGGCAAGCCCAAATTGCAGCGCGCGGCAGCCTTCGTTGCAGAACTGGCGGCTGCGGAAGCCAGCGAGTACGAAACACTATGAAAGAGCATCTCGCAGAGATCGTTCGTACCAGCCCCACGCCGGCCCACGGCCGGAACGTGATGCGGGAATATTTGCAGGCGCGGATTTTGGGCGCGCTCCAGCGGGCCGGGGCCATGATCCCGCTGGCGTTTCACGGCGGCACGGCGCTGCGCTTTTTGTACGCCAGCGCGCGCTATTCGGAAGACCTGGATTTCGCGCTGGAGAAAGACCGGGGCCGCTACGATTTTCGCCGCTGCCTGGAGGCGGTGAGAACAGAGTTCACCGCCGAGGGTTATTCAGTGAGCTTCAAAATCAGCGACAAAAAGACCGTGCACAGCGCCTTTGTGCGTTTTCCCGGCCTGTTGTATGAACTGGGTTTGTCGCCGCACAGCGCGGAAATCATGGCGGTTAAAATCGAGGTGGATACCAATCCCCCGGCCGGGGCGGCGCTGGATACCACGGTAGTACGCCGCCATGTCACCCTGCACTTGCAGCATCACGACCGCGCCTCGCTGTTGGCCGGCAAGCTGCACGCCCTCTTGCAGCGCTCCTATCTCAAAGGGCGCGATCTTTACGATTTGCTGTGGTATCTCAGCGACCCCGCCTGGCCGGCGCCGAACCTGGTCTTGCTCAATAATGCGCTGCAACAGACCGGCTGGAGCGGCCGCCCGTTAAACGAAGATACCTGGCGCGCGGAAGTGCGCAAACGTCTTGAGAGCGCCGATTGGCAGCCCGTGGCAAACGATGTACGCCCATTCTTAGAATCCGGGGTCGATCCCAATCTCCTAACCCGTGAAAATCTCCTGCGTTTGTTAGAAAAATAAGAATGCGCTTTTGGCGAAGCCATGGATTCCTAGAAGCGATAGGCTCAGGAGGTTCCACCGGAATCCGGAGCCGGATAGAACCTTCCCCAAAATTTTCCGAACTGTTTTCATAACTTTCCCCATAATAATCAAGCTTTTCCTGAGAATTGCATTCGCTGCGCAAGCGGCAAATCCCCGCCCTTTTCCGTTATATACACTCTGAAGAGCAATACCCGAATTTCCCCAACCAATCCTTTAACCCGACAACAGGAGGAATCCGCTATGGCAACCCATTCATCCCAGGACCCCGCGAAGAAGAAAACCGCCGAAACTGGCAAGACCGACCCGGCCGCCGAAGGGGGGCAAGCTGATCAGCACAGCGAAGACCAGCGCCGCCAGAAAGCCATGGAAGACCTGGTGCAATACGTCTGGCACAACCGCCCGGCCTACTTCCCGGTCTATGGGCAGACCAACCTGAATGGCCGCCTGGCCCGGCTGGCGGAGAAAACTACTGAGGCGCTCATCGTGTTGGGCGCGTTCTCCGGCTTGATCGCCGGGGGGCTGCGCCTGAAAGACGAAATCGCTTCCCGACGCACCGCCCGCAAGCTGGTCAACGACGTGCCCTTCAAATAGCGCCGACGAGGAGTAAACCGGGAGGATCATCAGCGGCGGGCCCTGCGGGGCTCGCTTTTTTTATCCCTTAACACGGAGAGGAAACCATGCCCGATCCCCAACATCGTGAGGAGATGACTGCGCAAACGCTGGCGCAGGAGTATCAAGAGGTCTTGAGGCTGCCCGCGCCCCGGGAGACCGTGAACCTGACCGTGGGATTAAAAGAGTTGGTCGTCGGGCTGCTGGCCCTGGGCGGCGGGGCGCTGCTGCTGGCCACCCTCTTCCTGGCCGCCAAAAACCACTTCGAGAAACAGAAATACGGTTTCTACCTGGAAAAAGGCAGCTTGATCCTGAATCGTTTGGCCGAATTTCTCTCTCGAAACGGGCAGGGGGCGCTATGAAAAACCGCAAACCGAAGGTCAACCTGGTGTTCGAGCTCTCTCCCCAGGCGTTGGAGGAGTTAGCCGCCCTGATCGACAGCGGCGCTAAACTGTTCAGCAGCGGCTGGCGGATCGTGGCGGAGATTCGCCACATCCAGGAGCTGCGCAGCCAGCGCCGGGCAGCGGAGGCCGCCAACGCCATTCTGTTGGGGGCGAAAGCCGCGCAGCAGATCGGCAGCGCTCTGTTGAGACTGACCGGCGACAACGAAAGTCATAGCCGCCCCAAACCGGAGGAATGAAATCATGAAACATATCTGCCAGGACCCCCAGTGCGCCTGCGAAGAGGCGGTGGTTTTCGCGCAGAGCAACATTCTGGTGGAGGCCTACCGCGATGAGGAAGGAACCGTGAAGCTGCGGCCCTTAGGAGTGGATACGCTGGGCAGCCTGCTGCCCACCCTGCTGCGCAACGATCCCGCGGAGGTGCAGTGCGCCCGCTGCGGCGGGCCGGTGCGGATCATCCACGATACCGGGGCGGCCACCCAGAAACACCTCAGCCTGGAAGCCGCGGGGGAGCATATTCTGAAAACCTTGAGGAATATTCCATGAGCGATTCGGATTACAAGCGCCGCATTTTAGAGATGTATGAAAACGAGATCGTGAGCTTCATCCAGGAGTTGAACCGCAAGAGCGGGGCGGCGGTGCAGTCGAACTTCCGCATCCTCTGGCCGGAGAAGGGCTTCGCCGAGGGAATGAACATTATCCCCGTGGTTTCCTTTTCCCAGCAGAAACAGGCGCGAATTTTGGTGGCAGAGATCGCTTTCTACCTCACCGACTCCTTCGAGATCGCCCTGAACGACATCCGCCTGACCTTCTATGAAGATCTGCGCGAGTTCACCGAAGCTTCTGCAACGCCCCCGGCGGCAAAGCCACGCTTCGACAGCGCCCTGGGAGACCTGGCGCGCTTCTGCGAGGAGGTCAGCCGCATTTTGGATGGGCTGGATTTCCACGGCCTGGCGGAGATGAGCGGGGCTGGCAACGGATTTCCCTTTGCACCCCTGCCGGGTAATTCTCACGGTTCTCGCGGTTCCGATTCCCATACTCGCCCGGTCTATACCTCAACTCGTAAAAACATCAGCTTTGCCGGGAGAAATCCTACCGCGAAGGTCTCGCTCTCCTACGCCGCGCCTTTCCGCTATCACAAAAGCCCCACCGGCAATGATTTCCTCGATGCCGCCCCGCCCTGGTATGATGAGCTTCGCCAGGCGCATTTGACGGCTGCGCAGGAGATCAAGGAGAAGGTGTTCAAGAGGTTTGCGAGCAGCTATCCCTTCGAGCCGGCGGAGCGCACCTGGGAGCGGGTGAGCGAATTTTTAGCCCAGCACGGGCATCTGGAGCCGGCCTGCCAGAAAAGCCAGGGCGGGTTCAAGCTCAACGAGTACGGGATCTGCCTGAACTTCTCCTGCCCCTTGCGGGTGAACCTGGGCACAAACGACCAGCGCTGTAAATACCAGACTCTGGAGTTCAGCGCCACAACGGATTGATGGAACGCGGATGATCCCCGACAATGTCGGGGCAGGACAGATGACACGGATTTACGCGGATTTTTTCAAAACTTTATTATGACTTGCTTGAATCATCGGCACCGGATTGAGTTTGAGTCTGTAAAACTTGCATCTGAATAACTGATGTTACGCATTTTGCCACATGGTTCGATAAACTCATCATGCAAAAGACACAGAGAACACAGAGTTTTAGTCGCCTTTTTAGCGTTTTTGCTTCTCAGCGCAGCCTCAGATTCAATAAATACTTGATATTCTCTGTGCCCTCTGTGGCTCTGTGGTTGATTTTTGGTGTCTGCGTAACATCAGTGAATGAATTCAAAAAAAAATCCGTGCTAATCCGCGTCATCTGTGTTATCCGTGTGCCATCAATCATTAGAAGGAGCACACCATGGCCAATATCATCATGAAAGCGGATGTGGGCGAGGCGGTGGAGATTCTGCGCGAGGGGGAGGATTTCGAGCAGTCGCAGCAGAATTTCCGCTACCACGCCGCCAATCGCGGCGAGAACTACGCGGTCTCTCACGTCTCGGTGCAGGAGACCGGCAAGGGCGAGGCGCTGCTCTGCTTAGAGCGGGAGATCGCCCGCCCCTACCGCAGCCCGGAAGAGCGCTTCGGGGTCTTCGGCTCCATCTACCGGTTGGAGACCTACACCCCGGAGAAGTTCGCCGCCTCCATGCACGACATCCTGAACCAGAAAGTGGATATCACCGCCCTGAGCTTCGACAAGCGCATCGCCAGCTACGCCCCGGAGACCGACATCCACAGCCTCAACCAGAAGGTTTATTTCGAGGAGCAGGCCGCCCGGCTGTTAGGCGACCTGGGCATCTCTGTGGATGCCGGTTTCCGGGAGGATTTTAACTCTCTCGAAAGTGTTGGCGTGATCCCGGGCCAGCAAGATGCCATTGACACCGCCCATCTCTTGAAAGAAGAATACCGGGAACTCAAACGGGAGTTCGATGCTCTGGAGGCCGCCATCGAGCGCGACCTGAATCTCGGCCGGCAGGGGCTGGATCGCATCAGCTTCCGCCGGCTCCCCACCCCGGAGAAGCTGCCCCTGATCCCCGCCGCCTACCAGGCCCGTTACGCCGACCTGATGGGCAGGTTGAACGGGTTGTGGGAGATCATTTACCGCGCCAAGCGCGAGGTGGTGGATGAGAATTTCCAGCGCATGAGCATCCCGGAGCAAGTCACCGCCAATCCCGCGGCCGTGGTGGAGCGCAGCATGGAGCTGACCCTCGCCCGCCCGGAGAGCGACCCGCAGGCGGCGGAGGTTGCGGAGATCGCGGTGGCGCATGAGTATTAGCAACATTGGGTGATTGAGTGTTTGGGTGATTGGGCGATTTATCATTCACCCGCTAATCGCAAAATCGCTCAATCACCCACTCGCCAAATTCCCTACAGGAGGAAAAAGAAGATGCTCAAGCTGCACGATTTCCAGTGCCGGAAATGCGCTCATCGTTTCGAGGAGCTGGCCCGCGACGGGGAAACCCCCGCCTGCCCGAACTGCCGCTCCCCGGAGACCCGGCGGCTGATCGGCGCCCCACCCGCCCATTTCAAAGGCCGCGGCTTCCACTGCACCGACTATGGGAAATATGGAAGAAGGAAGGCTTAGACATCAGTTCGTTTTTCTGGATTGAACCGCGAATTGACGCGGATGAACGCGAAAAGTATCTTCAAGGGTATTACGCCAAGCCATAACAAAATCCAATTCGTGAAATTCCCCGGCTATCCGGGGCAAGCTGTGAAATTCGTGGTTCCCCTGGCGAAGCCATGGATTCCCATAAACCCACCGGAAAGGAAGCCATCATGCCCCGGAACGTCGCCCGGCTGCCGGCGCGCTCGCTGTTGGATAACGCCGAGCGCAAGGTGTTTTATTGCCCCTGGTGCTTTCAGGCCAGGCAGGTGCAGATCAAAACCATTTTGAAATTCTGTGTGGTGAGTTCATCGAACCACCGGCATATCGAAGACCAGGCGGAGGTTGACCGGCATTACCTGGCCCTCTACCTGGAAATGCTTTCCGCATACTACGGCGCAATCTGCTGGAACCAGAACGAGAACGCCGGCATCCGCCGCATCACTCCCAATATTCGGGAGTGGTGCAACGAGAACATGGAGACCCAGATTTTCTCCGACGAAGACCGGGAGCGCTTTGCCCGGATCGTGTTCAAAGACGCGGTGTTCTCCTGCCCCAACTGCGGCAACGAGATGCGCTCCATCGCCCAGGACGTGAATTTCTGCATGGAAACCGGCGGCTGCGCCGGCATCGACGACCTCTGGCCGCCGGGGTGTTACCTGTGCGCCTGTTGGCAGGATGAAGCCTATCGCAAAGATGCAATCCAGTGGTGCGCCCGCTGTTTTGCCGAGAACGGCGGAGAGGTGGATTGTGAGCACTGTTTGTGGGAGTTGGGAAAGCTCAAACTGAACATCTCACTGAAGGAGATTCAAAACTTTGCAGAAAACCCTTGCCTTGATGAAGATCCCGGAGACCCGCCAGGGTGATCCCATCCTGATCTGCCGCGGCTGCGGAAATATCGGGCAGTTTGCGCTGCGAACCATCCTGCGTTACCGCGCCGCCGGGGGGCGGTTCATCCCATTGGATGCCGAAGAGGCCCTGGAACTGGTAGAGCGGTTCTCCAAGAACATCCTCTTCGTGAACAACCGCTTCTTAGGCGCGGGGGCGAAGATGGCGTACCCCCTGCGCTATGGCCCCCAATTCATCTCCGAATACAACGACGCCCTGGCTCACGACGTTCACTTCAAGACCGGCTGTGACATCCGGGCGGAATATCCCAACCTGATCCTCTTCGGCGGGCTGCTCTGCTGCCCCCGCTGCGGGGCGCTGGCAGCCGATTACCAAACCGCTCTCGGCACATGTCGCCACAACAACTGCCCTGGCTGCCCGGTGTGCCGGGCTTGAATCCTCAATGCAAACCATTCAATTCTTAGCCACAGAGAGCACAGAGAACCCAGGGGAATCAAGCATCCCTGCCAGGGCGATACTTTCCAACCAGACCAGAACTTGCCAGGGTCTCTGGCTTTCCCTGCCCTGTTAAAAATTCTCTGTGAACTCTGTGGCCTCTGTGGCTAAGTAGTTTGGAAAGGAGCACATTCCATGAACGAATCCCTGATCGAATTCATCCGCCTGGGCAGGAAGATCGCGCCCCGGCGAACCTCTCTGATCTGCCTCACCTACGCCTGCATCGAAAACGGTTTTATCCGGGTGACCGATTTGGAAACAACTCTTCTTTACCATCTCCCCGAGGGCAGTTTTCAGGGGGATTTCCTGCTCCCCTTCGAGGTGCTGGAACGCTTGCTCAGGCTGAAGAAGATTCGCGAGTTTCCCATCGTTTTGGAGAAAGTGCGCATTCAGGCGGCCGGGAAAACCCTGCAACTGGATGGCGCCGCCCGCCCGGAGCCGGGGGATTTTCCGGCCCTGCCGGCGGTGGAATTCAAGGAAGTGGATCGCTGGAGCCCGGCTTTTTTGCAGCGCCTGAAATCCCATAAAAGCTATTTGAGCACGGATCCCCTGCGCCCGGCCCTCACCGGCCTGCTGCTGCGCTCCCGCGGGGGGAAGCGCATCAGCGCCGCCACCGACGGCCACCGCCTCATCCGTGTGCAGCACCCCGAAGCGCCGCAAGTAGATTACGAAATGATCCTTCCCGCGAAAATCCCGGAACTTCCGGAAAAAGCCGGAACGGATATCCGGGTCTTCACCGGCTGCTGGGTGAATCCATTTTTGCCCGGCGGCGATGAGGCGGGCCTGCCCGAAAACAGCCAGCGAAGCCTGCCCGACTCCGATCAGGCGGGCGAGGCCCCGGAGAACCCGCTTCCCTTCCTGCGGCTGGAGTGGGAAGACTTTACCCTGCTCTCCCGGCTGATCCCGGAAGCCTACCCGGAGATCGAGCGGGTGATCGACCCCCAGCCGAAGGGCCGCATTTGCTTCGACCGCGCGGAGTTGCTGGAATTCCTCAACGAAGCGCTCACCCTCATCCCGGATAAATTTACCGCCGCGCACCTCGACGCGGGCGGGGATGAGTTCCAGGTGACGGTGTGGATCAACGCCAACAGCATCCCCGGGGAGATCACGAAGATGAAGGAATCTTTCCGGGGAACCCATTCCGGCTGCCGCTTCTCCATTTCTTTCAACGCCCGCTACCTGGCCGAGATGCTGAAGAGCGTCTCCTGCGAGAGGATTACCCTGGGCTACCGCCGCTGGGATCGCGCCAGCTACATTTTACTGCCCGGGGAGACCGATACTTTCACCGAAATCGTGCTCATGCCCCTGCGGGAGATCGTGGGGTTGGAGCCTGCCTTTCCTCACAGCGAAGCGGTGGCGGTTTCTGCGTAGATTGGGTGATTGAGCGATTGGGTGATTGGGGGATTGAAAAGTCGGTGCTCACCCCTGTGAACATTGTATTGTTTCCCATCCACTCGATCCCCGTAGGGGCAGGCACTCAATCCGCCACTCACCAAACCGCCAAGTCACCCACTCACCAAATCGCTAAATCACCCCCCGAGGTTCCCATGCACAAAATCAAAGACCCCACCTTCTACGAGACCCGCCTGAGCGAATGGCCCCGGGGAGAGCTGCCCGGGGAAAAGCTCCGCCAAATGGGAGCCTCCTCGCTCAGCGACGTGGAGCTGCTCGCCCTGCTGCTGCGCACCGGCTCGAAAAACCGTTCGGCCCTGGAAATCGCCCGGGTCATCCTCACTCGCTACAGGAACCTCCGGGAGTTAGCCGCGCTCAGCGGGGCGGAGTTCTCCCGCTGGGAGGGCATCGGCCCGGTGAAGGCCGCCAGCCTGGCCGCGGCCTTCGAGATCGCCCGGCGTATCAACAGCCTGCCCCTTCACCCCAGGCTGAAAATCACCGATCCGGAGGTAGTGTTCCGGCGTTATGAGCCGCTGCTCTCCCATTTGCAGAAAGAGGTCTTCATGGTGCTGATTCTTAGCAGCGCCAATGCGTTGATTCGCGACGTGCAGATCAGCGAAGGGATTCTGAATTCTTCCTTGGTGCATCCCCGGGAAGTGTTTAAAGTCGCAATCCTGGAATCCGCCGCCAGCGTCATTCTGCTGCACAACCACCCCTCCGGGGAAGCGGAGCCGTCGCAGGAAGACAAAAACATCACCAAACGCCTGGTGGAGTTAGGCAAGCTGATGGATATCCCGGTGCTGGATCACATCATCATCGGGCAGGGAAAATACTTCAGCTTCCGCGAGGCCGGGCTGATCGAGAGTTCATAACCGAAAACCGATCCGGAGGTCTCTATGCCGCACCGTTATTGGCTCAGGATTCTGCCGCTGCTGTTCCTGGCAGCTACCTTCGAGCACTGCTATTCCATCCTCACCCTCTACCGGGGCGGGTTGAATTTCCCGGTGCTCACCACCGTGCTGCTGGTTTTAGCAATTGATACCTCGATCTATTACTGCATGCAGTTGATCGAGCTGCTGCCGGCGCGAATCATCCTGGTGCTCTCCGGCCTGGTGAGCGTCTCCC
Organism: uncultured Calditrichaceae bacterium; assembly: GCA_964522165.1. Lineage (GTDB taxonomy): Bacteria > Calditrichota > Calditrichia > RBG-13-44-9 > J075 > JABWBP01. The sequence continues at coordinate 27,516 of CAZFVV010000024.1, read as the reverse complement.
TGAACGTGAAATACATGCTCGACTGGAAACCGCCCGGAACATTCGGGCTGCTCATCGCCGTCACCGTGGGCATCCTGGTGCCGTTGATGCTCTGCCTGTTCGGCTGGCTGGAAAAGGCCCTAACCGAGCGGGATTCCATCCCGGAAACCAATGGAAACCTCAAGGCGGTGATCCGCTTCCACCTGGGAAAATACGCTGAGAAATCCAACCGCGAGCTCGCCGAGTTGATCGGCTGCAGCCATACCACCATCCGCCGCTACCGCAAGGAGTGGGAGGCATCAGATCACCGGCCGGGGGGGTAGGAAGATTTGCAGAGCGCAGAGTGCGCAGCACAAAGCCGACGTTCAAACCAATTGCATAGGAATGGCGTGCAGAGATATGCAGAATTGGCCTGGTGAAAATGACCATGGTGGGGTGATTTGTTTAGACCAGTAAAATGAGGAGGACTCAACAAAGGCAAAAATTCAAAAATCCGGTTGGTGTATTTGAAATGTAAATAACGCAAACGGCAAGTACAAAAGCAAAATCAGGAGAAAAATCATGACTATCAAAGAATTACAACCCGATTCGAATTCCGGCAAGCCACGATTGCTGACGGGCAAACAAGCCGCGGACTACCTGGGAATTCATCCCAAAACCCTCTGGGAATGGGTAAATAAGGGGATCATAGCCCAGGTTAAAATTCAGGGAGCTAACCCCAAGTATGATGTTCGTGATCTTAACCGTCTAATCGAACAAAACAAAAAATACCTCACTGCGGTCGGGGTCAGGAAGAGGATCGTTGCCGAGATCCGCAAGTGAAATGAACTGTTAACACCATTGAGGCGAAGTTATGGCTTCAATTCGCAGAGAAGGCCCCTATTACAAGATCTATTTTTATTATGGCAATAAGCTGCACAAAAAGTCTCTAAAAACCAGTTCAAAGAAGGTAGCGGAGCAAATTAAACGAAAAATCGAGGATGAGCTTGCCGCCGGGAAATTCCGGCTGGAGAATTATTTCCAGTTAGATATCACGCTGGCGGATTTCCTGGCGGAAGCGGCTCAGTATTCTCAAAACAACAAATCACGAACCACTTATGAAAGGGAGAAAATCATTTACAGAAACTTTTTGAATTTTTGCGGAAACATTCTCCTTGCGAATGTTTCCCTCAAACTGATCGAAGCCTACAAAGAGCATTTATTGAAACACAAGGGATTCAAGCCCAGCGGGGTGAATATCGAGTTGAGACATCTATCCGCCGCCTTCAGCCTGGCGGTCAAATATGAGTATCTTCCGAAAAACCCTTTTAAGCAAATGACCAAGTTGAAGGTTCCTAAAAAGAAGCCGATCTTTTTGACTCCCGAACAGGCGGCAACCCTGCTTAACCATACCCGGGGCAGAAGTATCTATCAACACATCTTCATTGCCTTGCATACCGGCGCAAGAGTTAGTGAAATCTGCAATTTAAAATGGGAAGACGTTGATCTGAAAAATCGCACCGTTAAATTCTTCGGGAAAGGTTCGAAAGAGCGTACCGTTCCGATACCGGAGGGGCTGAGGGAATTTCTATCCCGGTTGGAACGTGGATCGGAATTTGTTGTCACGGGCTCGCGGAATACCAAAGAGATTGCCAGGCAGTTTCGAGAGTATGCAGATCAGGTGGGCTTGGAGCGGTTCACCTTTCATAATTTGCGAGATACCTATGCTTCCTGGCTGGTACAACGGAGCGTGAACCTGAAGGTCATTCAAGAATTGTTGGGCCACGAATCCATTCAGACAACCCTCATCTATGCTCATCTTGCCCCGGATTCTCGTTTCGCGGCAGTGAAGGCGATTGATGAGCAATTGCTCAACCTGAATCGTTCGGATGAGAATCTGTTTGAGGAAAAGGATCCAGAATAATTCATATTAGAGTTGTTGCGAAATAAGAAAAAAGCCACGAATGTTCACGAATTATCACGAATGGTTTTTTTAGAAAGTGCTTGTTGTTCTTTGTGTTTATTCGTGTTGATTCGTGGCTGGCTTTTGACAAACCGGTTCAAAATCCTTATTTCGCAACAAGTCTATTGTTGCTTCAAACCACCCGGGGCTGATCGACTATGGCGATCAGCCCCGGGTGGTTCTATTTTTTTTAGCCTACATTCGGCAGGCACATATTTCATACTTTATGTTCACCCCGGCTTCACCGGAAAATATGCTATTGGACGATGGGGGATGGGAGATCGCAATTGCGAATGGGTTTCCACACTTATCAATTTTTTTTAGATTTTATGCAAATGCCCAAAAGAGACCCGGCCGTGAAAAACCGGAATTGATTCCACTTTTTTTACTCCAATTTTCCACAAAATCCCCCCCTTTTTGCACTCTTTGGCGGAATTCATTCCGGTTTTGATCTTTTGGCAAACTTGTTTCAAGAGCCATTCTTGCTTAGCTTTTTTTCTTGATTTTTTGCAAGAAAATACCGGACCAATGTCGGAAGAGACTTTTTGATCGAGGTACTTTTGCAGCCGATGCCCGGATTCGTTCGCGAAATAATGTTGATGGAATATTCGATAGAAAGATGGGGAACTGTCACATTGGCAGGTATCTTACATTACCACTTTATTACCACTAACCAAAAACAAGGGCTGACCGCGAAATTCACGATCAGCCCGAAGTTGTTGATATTACTGGTACCGGAGGTGGGACTCGAACCCACACTTGGTATCACCCAAACCGGATTTTGAGTCCGGCGCGTCTGCCAATTCCGCCACTCCGGCTACGATCAGGTCTTATTCAAAGCGGCACAAATTTAACCTGCCAATCCCCGCTTGTCAAGCGCGGGTTCATTTTCCGGTCATCTTAGCAGCACCATCTTGTGGGACTGGCTGAACGCTCCCTCTTTCAAGAGAGTTAACGGAATCGCATCCATGCGGTAGATGTAAATACCGGAGGCCAGCGGGTTTCCCCGCTCATCCCGGCCATTCCACTGCACGGTATAGACCCCGGCCCCCTGCCGGGCGTTTAGCAGCGTTTTCACCTTCTGCCCCAGGATATTGTAAATCGTTACTTCAATATCGCTGACAACCGGTAGCTGATAGCTGATGGTTGTGGTGGGATTGAACGGGTTGGGATAATTCGGGCGCAGCGCAAAGCTCTCCAAAACCGGGTAAGGGTGAATGGCGACCGCAGTGGCAGTGTTCTCGAACAGAATTAACAGGTCGTCGATCTCGTCGATGCCGGTGACGTCCATAAAACCATCGTGATTGCGGTCGTGGAACACCGCGCAGGAGGCGGCGGTGCCGGCCGGGTAATCCTGCGGATTGATAAAGTTCCCGCTCCCGTCATTTTCATAAACCCGCCATTTTCCGCTGCCGGGAACGTTGTTGCCGTAGTTGCTGAGGATCATGTCCAGGTCGCCGTCGCCGTCCAAATCCCCCAAGTCGATAGAAAGGGGGAAATTCGCGCCGGAAGCATAGGTCACCGCGGGCAGCAAATTCCCGTTTCCGTCGCCCCGGATGACCGCGGCATTGCTCCCCCCGGCATTGGCCACCGCCACGTCCACGTGGCCGTCGCCGTCCACGTCCCCGGTAACCACCATCCAGGGATTGTCCCCGCCAACCACGGCATCGGAAAACACAAATCCGCCATTGCCGTCGCCCAGCAGCAGAATGACATCATCGCTGGCGTAGCAACCGACGAAAAGGTCTAAAATGCCGTCGCCATTCGCGTCCGCGGCGGCGCAGGCGGATTCTTGATTTCCCCCGCCCTCGATGTTAATGGCCGGGGCAAAGCTGCCGTCGCCATGATTCAAGAAGAGGGAAAGATTGTTTCCGGTGCGGTTTGCGGTTACAATATCCGCGTCCCCGTCTCCCTCCAGGTCCAGCACGCTCAACCCCCGCACACCTGTATCCGCCACGTAGCTGGTTGAGGCGCTAAAACCGCCTTCGCCGTCTCCCAACAGCACGTTCACCCGGTTATTTGCGGTGCTGCCCACGGCAAAGTCCATTAATCCATCTCCGTTGAAATCCGCCCCTTCGTTTGTGCTGGGGCGGTTGGCGTTGGGAAGAGGATGCACCGTGAAATTGCCGTACCCGCCGTTGCCGTCGTTCAAAAAGACCCGCACGTCGTTCGACCGCTCGTTGGGAACCGTGAAATCGGAAAACCCGTCGCCGTTGAGATCCCCGGCGTAGGCGCCATAGGTTTGGATCCAGCCTTCCCCGGGCCACCGCACCGAAATCTGCCCGGTTTGCAGAAGCGCCATACTTCCCGGGCTGGCTTCGATCCAAAAACTCCAGGCATAGCCCGCCGCCATCGCCTGGCCGCTGCTGTCGGCAATGCCCCGGGAGAGCGAAACCGTGATATACTCCCCGGCAAAGAAGCCCCGGGAAGGGGTAAAAAGCACCCGGGCATTATTATTCTCAAAAGAAAACGTACCCGGCGTCGCCCCGGACCAGCGCCCGAACACGCTAAAAGTGCCATTATTGACCGATTGGGGGTCGATAGCGCCGGAAAAACTGACTTCGATGGCGCTGCCGGCTTCGGCGTTGATAATATGAGGATGGGGTGAAACCGCGCTAACCTGGGGAGGCGGTATCGCCCGCGCCGGTCCGCTGTTGCAAAGGAACCCCAGCGCCAGCCCTGCAACTATGCAAAGAAATTTATCCATGATGAATACTCCTCATTTTTGAGTACGCTTGCGAGCGGCAATGGGCAATTTTTTGCCACCTGCCTATTGTCCCCCGCCAAACTCCTTTTTCCCCTCCCGCACGTAACCGGGAAGATCGCTGAACAGATCGCGGCGGGGGTAATTCATGAACAATGAGAACGCCCCCACTACGAAATACATGTGCATGTTGGATCGCCCGCTGAAAGTTATCCAATAGAAAATTACCCCGTCTAATACTATTAACAACCCTAAAACCCAGACCAGGGTCATTTTCCGGCGCAGGATATTGAGAATCCGGGAGAGAAGCGTCTCCACGGGGGTCTCCGGGTTCTTCCTAAGCGCCTCATCCACCATGATGCGGCTGAATTTGCGGGAAAAGTATTTACGTTTCAGCGCCAGGATGAGCAGCGCCAGCCCGAAAGCGACGGCAAAACTGCTCAAATCGATAGCCTTCAAATAGGGAAGAACGTCGATTCTCAGCTCCGGGCGATAATAGAAATAATGAAGCAGGCTCAACGCATAAGGAACCACCGCAGCCAGAAAAATGATTTGCCAGGAATTCTTGACGCGCCTGGAAAAGGCGGTTACAATGGGCGCCAGCTCATCTTTTTTCATATTGCGCTTCATCCGGTTTCAGGGGTTATCAATTTTTCCATTTGCCGGTTCAGAGCCGGGTAATTGGCCGAACCGGGAGACAAATTTAACCCGCTTTTCTGAAGATAAAAACAAATTATCATATCACCTCCCTCATCAATCGCAGGCAAGAAAGGGAAATTCGTTTCAGGCAGGCTTTCTGCTCATGTAAAAATGGATTGATTTTTGCGCGTTCTTGCCATATTTTCCCTCAACTTTAGTGAAAAGATGGAGTTACTATGAAAATTGCCCTCAATTTGATAAAGATTTTTGTTTTTATCCTTGCCTTGTACATCCTTACCCAGAATAGCAGCCAATTTGTGGACATCAAACTGTTGAATAATACCTATACCGGGGTCAACTTGCTCATCGTGATTTTGGTTACCCTGACCGTGGGAGCGATGCTGGGAGCGATCTTCATGGCGCTTTCCGCGATCCAGTCGCGCGCAGAGCTGAAATCTCTTCGTAATAAAAATCGCCAATTGTTAAGCGAGTTGGAAAGCCTGCGCAACATTTCCATCGATGAGATTCCCGAGGAAGAGGCCCCCCAACCCTCTTCCCCGGCAGTTAAAACCGAAAGCCCATAAAAAGGATTTTTGAATGGCTGAAAATTCCTTGTTCGAATTGCTGGTAGTGCTGGCGATCTTTGCCGCCATTGCGGTCTTTTTTTGGTACGCGACCACCCAGAAAGGAAAACCTGCCAAATCCAACGCCTACCAGGAAGCCCTGGAATACCTGGCGGAGGGGAATGACCGCATGGCCATCCAGAAGTTCAAGGAAGCGGTGCGGGAAGATAGCGAAAATATCTCCGCCTACCTGCGCCTGGGAGACCTGCTGCGCAAAAAAGGCATGCTGGCCAACGCCATCCGCATCCATAAGGACTTAACCCTGCGGGGAAATTTGACCGCCAATCAAAAGGCGCAAATTTTCAAGAGTTTGCTGCTGGATTACGAGCTTGCCAACGATTACAGCGAAGCGATTGCCGCCGCCAAAAAACTCCTGGAAACCGATCCCCAACCGGAGCCCGGGGTGGTTCAAAAACTGCTTCAAATGCTGGAAAAAAAGCAGGATTGGCGCGCCGCGGAAGAGACCGCGGGAAAGTTTTCCAACATCCTGCCGCCTTACTTTAAAACCCGGTTAGCCCTCTATATCGTCTTCCAGGGATTGGAGCTCCAGGAAAAAGGGAGCGGGAAGGAAGCGCGAATCCGCTTTAAAGAAGCTTTGAAAAAGGATCCGGAGTGCGTGGCGGCTTACTACTACCTGGGAAAATCCTACCAGATCGAAGAGCGCCTGGACGACGCCATCAAAGCCTGGAAGCGCCTGTGCGAGGCCTCTCCGGACAAATCCTTTGTGGTGTACCCGGAGCTGGAAAAAGCCTGGTATGAGTTAGGCCGGTTTGCCGACGCGGAAAATTTGTACTCCGAACAATTGAATAAATCGAAAAAAGGGCTAAAAGCGGGGCTGGCTTTAGCCGAAATTTATAATAAAAAGGGAGAATACGATATCGCCCTGGAAATACTCAACCGGTTAGAGGCGGAATACCATGCCACGCCGGTGTTAGCGAGCAAGAAAATCAGCGTTTATTATAATAAAGGGCAATACAAACAGGCGGCTACCCAGTCGCTGGTGGTTCTCGAAAACCTGGGCGGTTTGGGGAATGCTGTTTATATTTGTAAGGTCTGCCAGCATAAGAGCCTCGCGCCAACCTGGATGTGCGAGAAGTGCCAGACCCTGGATTCATACGATATTTAAGGGTTAAATGGTTGAATGGTTAGATGGTTTAATTGTTCTCCCGCCATCGAGCCATTGTGAGATAACCATAATTTTTCTTTAGAGCCATCGGAAAGGTCATGCGTGCGAAAACAGCGGTATTCGATTTTGTTATTCCTCGCGATTGGATGCGCGTTTTACGGAAGCGGGGCTTCCCAAACCGCGGATGATCTGGCCGGTTTTTATCGCGATAACCGCATCCTGGAGTTGGAGGCGCTGCGGAAAAGCGGCTCCATCCCCGGGGAGGATTGGAAGATGTTTACGGATGCTTTATTCGAGCCGGACGCCGAAGCAGCCGCCCCGAAGATGATCGAGGCCTATTCTCTCAGCTCCGACCGCGCTTTGAAGACGATTATCCGGGAAAGGCTCTCCCTGTTTTACGCCGCCCGGGGATATTACGAAACCGCTAAACGGATTTTGAGCGACGACGAATTTTTCCGGGGCGTGGTGGCGCTCAAAGCTTCCCGCCGCCCGGAGCGTAAAACCGCGGAGCCGGGCTTCCAAATCCCCAAATTGAGCGAGAGCGGGCAAATTTTCGGCGTTCAGGTGGGGGCGTACAGTTCTTACGAGAACGCCGAGCGGGCCAGCCAAAAATACCGGCAAAATTATTCCAATGTGCTGGTTTTGGAAAAAGAAAGAGATGGAAACAGTTTATACGTGGTGGTCATCGGGGGCTACCCCTCCCGGGAGGAGGCAGCCGCCGTCATTGAAGGGATACAGAAACAGTTTAAAGTTAAAGGCTACATTATTCAATATTAAACGGGGTGTTTTATGGAGATTGATGTACTCAAAGGGATACCGTTGTTTTCCGAGTTAAGCGAAAAGGATCTGGAAAAAATAACCCAGGTAGCCAGCAAGCAAAAATACCACAAGGATAACTTGATCCTGATCGAAGAAGAAATCGGCTCTACCATGTTTGTCATCCTGGGCGGGCGGGTGAAGATTTCCCGTATCAGCGACGACGGGCGGGAGGTGATTCTCTCGATCCTGAGCGAGGGCGATTTTTTTGGCGAGATGTCACTCTTGGACGGCCAGACCCGCTCCGCTAACGTAACCGCCATCGAAGACGCGGAATTGATGGTGATCCGCCGGGAAGATTTTCTGCAAATGCTGCGCGATTATCCGCAAATTGCTATCAACCTTCTGAAAGAATTGGCTCAACGAATACGAAAAAGTGACGAACATATTAAGTCGCTCTCCTTGCAAGACGCCACCGGCCGGGTCGCCAGCACCCTGCTGCGCATTGCCGAGGATTCCGGGGTCTTTCGCAAAGGGCAGGTCGAGATCAGTGAATTGCCGTTGCAGCAAGACCTGGCCAATATGGCCGGGACCAGCCGCGAGACCATTTCCAGGGTAATCAAGTCCCTGATGGTGCAGGGATACCTCAAAAAGCAAAAGGGGAAAATTATTATCCTGGATTATGACAAGTTCAAATCTATCTTTGCCAGGTAGCATGGAGAGCTTGCGGGGCGAAAGGTGAACCCGTGAAACGTGAAGCGTGAAACGTAATGCGTAATATGGCTTGTTTATTACGTTTTACGCATTACGCTTTACTCCCCCCGTTTCACGCTTTAAGGAGTAAATTGTGTGCCGTTGACGATCGTTCTTCTCGGTAAAGAAGAAAAAAATTTTCAGTATATCCTGTCCGCCTTCAATGACGGCGCTTACCACTTCGATTTCGTTCAACTGGAACAGCTCGAGAACGCATCTTCTCGGCTTAGAGAAGCCAACCTGATCATTCTGGATACCCTCCCGTACCCGGAACGCCAATTCGGCCGCTTCTACGCCCTGCGGCAGGATGCCCGCCTCGCCACGACGCCGGTATTGGCCCTGGTGAAGGATACCCCGCCGCGGCTGCGTTACCGCCTGGTCAACATGGGTATTACCGATTACCTGGCGGTTCCTTTCGACCGGCTGGATTTACAGGTGCGGGTGCGCAATATTCTGGCATCTAATCACCGCCCGGCTCCGCCGGAATCCGCCTCCCCCGGGCAAGCCTCCGCGGTAAAAGCGCTGCAAATCCTGAAAACCATGCACCGGGAGATGGATAATTCCATTCTTAACCTCGACCGGGATGAATTCCTCAACAAAGTGCTGGCGGCGCTGCGGGAATTGTGCAACGCTCATTTTGCGATGCTGTTCGAGCCCGGGGAAGAGGATGAGCTGATTCTTTCCCACGTTCAACCCGGAGATGAGTTGCTGCAGCCGGGGCTGCGGCTGGGGATTTCCGACACGCCCATCTTGCTGAAAGCCCTGCGCGCCGGCGAACCGACGTTTTTGAGCAGCATCTCCCCGGACAATCCCTTTGTCACCCTGGTAAATTCTTTTTTCAACCTGAAAGCGCAATCCGTAATCGTCTGCCCCATCCAGGTACAAAATCCCCTGGAAGCGCCGGGGGCCCCGGGCGGGCTTGCCCCCGCGGGGTCTGCCCTTCCAGGGTTTGCCGCCGCAGGGCCTGCTCCCGGGGAACAGCTCCCCCGGGGGCAAACCCCGAGGGGGCAAGCGATCCGTTCGGTTCTTTGCATCCTGAAATCGGACCGCGAAAAACTGACCGAATATCATTACCTGCTGGTTCAAAATTTCGCCCGTCTGCTGATTCATTCCTACCAGATCAGTAGCCTGCAACAGGAGATGAAAGAGCGCCTGGATAACCAGGCCTGGCAATTTTATTTTGAATTTTTGGAGCAGGTTTTAGACCAGATCAGTTTCGGCATTCTGGTGGTGGGGCAGGATCGCCGCATTGCCTATTTGAATGCAAACGCCGCCGCGCTGCTTTCGCTATCCGCGCCGGAAGCGCTCCATCGTCCCCTTGGCGAAATTCTCGGCGAGGAAACCGCGGATACGATTCTCCGCGCCGGGCGGGAAACCGTCGCCGGGGGGGAGCGCCCGGAATTCGAGCTGCCCACCGCGGGCAAACCGAAGCTGGTGGGGTTCTCGGTGCAGGAATTCACCGATAAGCGCAGCCAGGAGCAGGGGTATATCATCTCTCTGAAAGACATCACTTCTAACAAGGAAATTCAGGAAGAAATGCGCCGGGTGGATCGCCTGGCCTCCCTGGGAGTGCTGGTATCGGGAATCGCCCATGAAATCCGCAACCCCCTGGCGGGAATCAAGGCCATGGTGCAAACTTTCCAGGATGAGCTGGCTGAGGATGATCCCAAAAATGAGTACGTGGAGCGGATCATCCGCCTGGTCAACCGCCTCGATAAACTGCTGCGCACCCTCTTTTCCTACGCCAAACCCTCCAAACCGAACCGGCAGTATTGCAGCATCGAAACCATCCTCACCGACGTGGTCAGCCTGGTGCGGCAAAAACTGCGGCAAAACAACATCAAGCTCACCGAGCGGCTGCATCCGGAGTTGCCGAAGGTTTTTATCGATCCCTCGCAAATTCAGCAAGTGCTGGTCAACCTGCTATTGAACAGTATCGAAGCCATCGACAAGGGCGGGGAAATCTCTATCTCGATCTACCCGTTCGATCCCGCGACGGTGAACGGAGGCAGGAACCGCCTCTCCCGCCTCGCTTCCGGGAACGGGGAACAGTACGTGGAGATCAAAATCCGCGATAACGGATGCGGCATTTCCCCGGAGAACCTCAAGCACATTTTCAACCCTTTCTTCACCACCAAACCGTTTGGCACCGGGCTGGGCCTGTCGATCGTCTATCAAATAATCAAAGAAAACGCCGGGCAGATTTATTACGAGAGCAAAGAAGGCGAAGGCACTACCTGCTATCTTTATCTCCCGGCGCAGCGGATTTCCCAACTGCAAATGCAGGAGGCTGGGGAATGATCCGGCTTGGCGCCACTCCCGAATTGATCTCCCAGCCGCTGTTTTTTGCGATTCTCCAGTCGCAAATTGAGCATCCCTTTCAAGCGGTTTCTCAATCCCCGGAAGAGAATTGCCGCAATTTGCTGAACCGCACGCTCGACCTCGCGCTCATCACCGCCGCAGATTACGCCCGCCATAACCAGCATTTACGGCTGGTGAAAGATTTTGCGGTTTCCAGCGCGGGAGCTGCCCGCTGCGCGCTGCTGTTCTTCCGGGAAAGCCTGCACCATTTCGACTCGATAGCCTGCTTCGCCCCCGATTCCCAATACCGGCTGCTGGCCGAGCTGGTGCTGAACGAGTTTTACGAAATGGAAGTGGACTGGCAGGCGCTGGAACCGCCCGCGTCGCTGGAACAGGTGCTGAGTCTTTACCCGGCCTGCCTGTTAGAGGGAGATGGCGCGTTCGACTACTTCTTGAAAAACGAGCGCAATTTAGACATTCTGGAGGAATGGTACGATAAAACCAGCCTCGGTTATACCCACCAGTTGCTGGCAGTACACCAGGATATCGAGGAATACGATTTTGTAGATTCCCTGGGGCTGGCCCGGGAGATCGGGATGCGCAACCTGATGCCCATTGCCAAAGCCTATGCCGGGGGCAAAGAGAACTCCTGGGATTTCTATTTCGACCTCATCAACGAAAGATTTCAATATTTCCCCAACGAAGAAACCTGGGATTGCCTGCGCCAGTACTTCGAGTACCTGTTCTACTATGGGGTTATCGACTACATACCCGAATTGCACTTCTGTTGAAATTTCGTGAAAAAATCGGATCGGATTGGATCATCAGGTTTTGAGTATTATAATACCCGATGTGCGGGGGTTTATGTACCCGGGGGTAAAGCGTAGGGCGGGGAGCGTAAAACGTGAAGCGTGAAGCGTGAAACGTGTAACGTAAAGCGTAATGGTCTCGAAGAGTACGTTGTAGAATTACGTATTACGCATCACGCACCTTGCATCACGTTCCCCGCCTCGTTCTTACTTTGGAGCAGCAAGTGGTGGATTTTGACAAAGCAGAACAGCGTTACTTAGAAGAAATTTCCCTCCTGGCGGAGAAGGACGTGGAGGATTATATCCTCCTGAACCTGCGCAAAATTTCGGCCTATCGCCGCCAGTTCGATATCCCGGTGGTAGGAATTGCCGGGTCGGAAGGTAAAACCACCACCATGCGAATGCTTTCCGCCATCCTTGCGCCCGGGCGCAAGGTTCTGGAAACCCCGCTCAATTGCTCCAGCACCTTCGGGATAACTTCTACATTGCTGAAATTAGAGGAATCCCACCAGATTGCGCTGTTTGAATTAGGGATCGTGGACCCCATCCAGTTCGAGCGCGCTGTAAAAGTGACCGCCCCGACCATCGGCGCGATTACCAACATCGGGGAGTCGCACCTGGCCTCCCTGGGAGATAAATACCTGATTGCCGACGCCAAGGTAGAGTTGGTACGCTCCCTCCCCAATAATGGCTACGCGGTGCTGAATATTGACGACGATCTGGTGAGCGCAATGGCGAAATTTGCCCTCACTCCGAACGTCATCAAGTTCGGCCTGAACAAAAACGCCCAGTTCTTTGCCAACAAAATCGAATACCTGGGCCCCAACGGTATCGAGTTTTTTGTGAACGGGTATTACCCCTTTTACCTGCCTATTTACAGTTCCACCTCCATTTACAACGCCCTGACCGCCATTTCCATCGCCCGCATCCTGGGAATCGAATACCCGGAGATCAAAGAGGGGCTGGAATCGCGCTTTTCCCTGTTGGCCGGCACCGGCAACTTGATCACCCGCAAAGACGCCTACATTCTCGATTACACCTACGACGCTACCGTGAACGCGGTGCCTAAAGCCTGCGAGTCGCTGGTACAGTTCAAACCCTACTCCAAAAAGCTGATCCTGGTCATCGGCGATGTCCGCGATCCCGGCCCGCGGGTGCGGGACGCGCACTTGAAGATCGGGTATTACATCGCCGCCCTGCCCATCAACCTGGTGCTGACCATCGGCCCCAATGCCAAATATATCGCCGAGGGCATCAAACGCCTGAACCATAGCCGGAAAGGCGTGGAAGTCTGCAAAGACGAGGAAGAGCTGCTCCGCATGCTGGAGAAACACTTCGAATCCCAATCCACCCTGCTGTTCACCGGCAGCAAGGATCTCAACCTCGCCCTTCCGTTGCGGGAGGTCCTGGGAGTGATTGAGTAACCCGGTGGTTCGCTTTCAGGCCTCCTCCGCCTTACCCCTCAAAAAGCCTCTAACACCTTGCTAATGGTTTGAAACTGCAAACGAACCCCAGACTTTGCCGTGATCTCAGTCGAGCGATGCCGGGGGAATGATTAAATCGGCGTTCAAAAGTTCACAATCCCTCTATGAAAAATGGAATTTTTTTAGTAGTATTCTACCTTATCGAGAGGGTTTTGAGAACGAAAGAGAAAGATCACGAGAATGACGGGCAAGATGAAATCCTCGTTTTGGGTTCTGACCGGTATTTTGACCGTTGAGCTTCTGGCAAAAGACTCCACAATGTTTTATGCGGATCTAAGTAAAGCCTCTCCGCCAGCCAGCTACCGGGAAAATCTCTTTGTCAAGGAGAGAATCTCTCCAGGGGAAACAGTAGTCTTTGCGGTTCTAAAGGCCAGCCCGCCGGCGGCAAGCCCGGTAAGCCCGCCTGCCGAAGGGAAACCTTTCAATTTCGGTTTTCATTTCCAGGGCTACCAGGGCGGGAATTTTTCAGCTGACAGTTCAATGTCCATGAGCCAGGTTTTAGCGCCCGACGATCCGGTTGATTTTCCCGGGGAGCCGCTGATTCCCCAATATTATTTGACCTCCACGAATATCTCCCACTTTTTTAGCCACTCTGCTTACGGTAAAAAATTTTTAAAGGGAACCAGGCTTTGGATCGGAGTGGGTGTGGGCATGATGGGCGTGTTAATGCTGGCGCCGCGCTCGGTAACCCGCTGGGAAAACGATTATGCCCGGCAGGCGATTCGCAATTTAAGCGAATCTTTCTCCTCCCCGCCGGTATGGGACCAGGATCACTGGCCGATTAATTATGTCGGGCATCCTTACGCCGGGAGCATTTACTATAACACCCTCCGGTGCCAGGACGCAACGGTGCTGCAATCGTTTATTTTTAGCGCGTTCATTTCGACCGGCTGGGAATATCTTTATGAAGGAGTCGCCGAACGCCCCAGCATTCAGGACCTGGTGGTAACCCCGGTGGTCGGCTCCATTCTTGGGGAGCTAACCCACCAGGCCACCCTGGGAATGAAAAAAAACGGCTGCAATTTGCTTGAAAAAACATTCATCATCATTCTGAACCCCGTGCACGTGGTTTTCCGGGGGTTTCATTAAACAAACCGGTTCTATTGGACGAAACAGTCATGAAAGGGCGAGAGCATGTTTGCCAACAAAGGCTGCCTGGCATCCGGCAACTTTATGCTGCTAATCCTGGTATCCGTCACTGTTTTTATAGTGCCGGTCTTTCCCATTGCGTATCACAAACTGCTCTTCAATATGTTATATACCGCTATTTTTTTTGTTGCCGTGTTTAGCCTGCAAAAGCATCGCAAAATATTGCTCGGATTAGCACTGGCGGCCACCGTTGTGGTATGGGTTTCCGCAAACATTCAAATGCCGGCCCTGAATACTGCCTCCCGGCTGTTGAACATCCTCTTTTTCATGGTCGTGGTTTTTTTTCTGATCGTTCAAATTACCCTGACCCAAAAAGTCACTGCCCGGGTGATTCTGGAGGCGATCAACGGGTATTTGTTGTTAGGGATGGTTTTTGCCCTGGCGGTGGCAGTGATTGTGACTTTCCGGCCCGAAGCCTATAATTTTCCGAGCCGGGATCCCGGGTTAGATCAGAACATCTACTACATTAGCGATTATCATTACTATGCCTTTGCTACCTTCGCCACGGTGGGTTATGGAGATATCGTCCCATTGGTGCCTTATGCCAGATCCCTTGCGATTCTTACCGGCGTGACCGGGCAAATTTACGTGGCGGTGATCATCGCCATGTTAGTGGGGAAATTCGCCGCCGCCAGCGCAGTTTCCGATGACTCAACAAAAAGGTCTTAGCGTTAATATCCTCAAATTTCTTCCATTTCTTTGCGCGTCCTTAGCGTCTTGGCGCCTTGATGGCCATAATTTTTCAACTGGTAATTCGCATTAACAGTAAAATCAAGGAGATCAACATGATTCCGTACGAATGGAAACGGATTCAATGGCTGGTAAGCATGCTTACTCTCGTTTCAGGATTAATCCTGTGTGCTGCCCTTCCCGCGCGGGCGCAAGCCGCCGGGGAAGAGAATCTGCGGAATGATAAACGCAGCAACATTACCAATCGCTATGGGGTCTGGTTCGGGTGGTTCGGAGCGGGATTTAAATCCCAGGTACAGTTAAATTCCCAACTCCTGGACCTCGGTGCCTTTATTCAATTCGAACGCACTTTTGATTTACCGGACCAGAAGAACACCTTTCGAATAGAAGCATACTATCGTTTCAATCCCCGCCACCGGGTACAATTCGGATACTATAATTACCGGCGCACCGGCGTGAAAACCGTGAATGAGGAGCTGCGCTTCGGTGATTTAGTCATTCCCATCGGTGCATCCACGGAGGCCACCATGGGAACCCGGCTGCTCAAAGGAGTGTACCGATATGCCCTGTTCAACAATGGCGTCTTCGAATCCGGTTTATCGGTCGGGATCAGCCTGATGAAGTTGGACGTGGGGCTGAACACACA
Source organism: uncultured Calditrichaceae bacterium (assembly GCA_964522165.1). GTDB lineage: Bacteria > Calditrichota > Calditrichia > RBG-13-44-9 > J075 > JABWBP01. The sequence continues at coordinate 11,915 of CAZFVV010000024.1, read as the reverse complement.
GATATTAAATCAAAGCAACTCCGAAAGCGCGTCAGTAACACTTCCGCTGCCCTTAGTGGGTTTCTACGCCTCCAATCGCTTATGGCAAAAATGGTTCCTGATCTATTCCGTGGATTTTTTCACCGCCAAAATAGACGTTTATGATGGCTCCGTGCTGGATTTCATCATGGGCCTGGAATATTATCCTTTCGATCATATTGGATTCGGGTTAGTGGCGAACGCCTTTAAAATCGATTTGGAAGCCAATGACCCCGGAAATTTCGATGGAAAGGTCAATTATGAGCTTCGCGGGATGGCGGTATATCTCTCATTCGTTTTTTGAGAGATTGGGTGGTGGCTAAGTTTTAACTGTCGAGAGATTGATTGCCGCACCCGGCACGCGGCGTAAGCCGTGGCTTCGCCAAAGTGCTCCCTTTTCCGTAGGAACCGCTTTGCGGCGGGAAAAGGGCTCCTTTTTTATTTGTATATCTCCCCCAAAACCTTTATTTTCTGCCGTTCAGTGTGGCGCCCTGGCGTCGTTGCAAAAGCGGTCTCGAGTTGTATGGCCGGGGTCGTCTATGTGGGAAGGACTGTTGTGGCATGGTTCGTTATGAAATTCATTCGGAAACCCCGCACCTGCGCATGATCCATAAAGCGGCGGATATCCTGAAGGAGGGCGGGATCGTGATCTATCCCACCGATACGGTGTACGGGATCGGGTGCAGCATGTACCACAAACCCGCCATCGAGAAGCTCTACAAGATCAAGGGTAAATCCAAGTTTCAGTCTATGAGTATGATCTGCGACTCCATCCAGCAGGCTTCCCAGTACGTGCATATCTCCAACGCCACTTTTCGCATCCTCAAAAAATGTTTCCCCGGCCCCTACACCATCATTTTGCCGGCCAAACACGAAATCGCCAAACTGATGCTTTCCCGGCAGAAGGAGATCGGGGTGCGCATTCCCGGCAACCCGGTATGCCAGTTGTTGGTGCGGGAGCTGACCCACCCGATCTTGAATACTTCGGTGAGCATGCCGGAAGACGACCTGGGCTTCTATCCCGAACCGGAAAGCCGCAACCTCTTCACGGATTCGGCGGACCTGATGCTGGATATCGGCCCCTTCCCGGACCAGGTCGAATCCACGGTGCTGCGAATTCACGATAACGAAATCGAAATTTTGCGCGAGGGCAAGGGTGATATTGGAATTCTATCGCTTTGAGGCTGAAAGCACAAACAAACCATGATACCAGACACGCGATACGGAATGCACAATACCCAATGTGTATTCCGTATTCCGCAAAAGGCGAACGAGGCCAGTTTATGAAAAAAATCGTACGTACCGACAAAGCGCCCAACCCGGTGGGGCCGTACAACCAGGCGGTGGTCGCCGGGAACCTGGTGTTTACCGCCGGGCAGGTCGCCATCGACCCCCGCACTAACGAAGTGCTGGCGGGAGGAATTGAAGAGCAGACCCGGCTGGTGCTGAAAAACCTGCAAGCGATCCTGCACGCCGCCGGCAGCGATCTCGGCAAAGTGCTCAAAACCACGGTATTCTTGAAAAGTATGAACGATTTTCCGGCCATGAACGCGGTGTACGCAGAATTCTTCCTCGAAAATCCCCCCGCCCGCTCCACCGTGGAGGTCGGCCGCCTGCCCAAAGACGTATTGGTTGAAATCGAGTGCATCGCCGTATTATAAATTACCTGGTGGGCTGGAGGCTCGATACTGGATGCTGGATGCTCGATGAGTTGAATAATTTAGAGTACCAATCTCTTTCAAATCATTAAGAGAATCCCCTCGGTTAATAAACCGCCACTAATATTCAGCATCCAGCATTGAGTATCCGACGTTTGACAATAGCACGGTAACGCCTCCATGGACTACCACCTCATCCTCAATCCCGCCGCCGGGCGGGGGCTGGTAAAAAAACTCCGGCCGCGCCTGCTCAGCGCCGCAGAATCCCTGCCGGGAACGGTGCAGGCGCACCTGACCGCCGCTCCCGGCCACGCTCAACAGATCGCCGGGGAATTGAAACGAGAAAATGCAATAGTCATCGCCGTGGGCGGCGACGGCACCATTCACGAGATCGCCAACGGCCTGGTGGGGGGCAATTGCACTCTGGGGATCGTTCCCGTGGGCAGCGGCAACGATTTTATCAAAATGCTCAACCTGCCCCGCGACCACGCCGCCGCGCTGGAAGTGATCCGGCGCGGAAAAACCCTCACCATGGACCTGGGAAAAGTCAACGACCGCTATTTCATCAACGGGTTAGGATTGGGTTTCGACGCGGAGGTGGTGATCGAGCTTCAAAAGGTCAAAGGGCTGCGCGGGTTCGCACTGTATCTTTATGCGGTTTTCAAAACCCTGCGCCGCTTGCGCAATCGCCCGGTGATGCTCGACATGAACGGCAGGCGGGAAAACCGGGAAGTTTTTATGATCAACGTGGGAAACGGGGAATATTTGGGCGGCGGTTTCCGCCTTACCCCCGGCGCAAAAATCGACGACGGCGCCCTGGACGTATGTATTTTTCGCGCCCTGAGCCTGGGAGAAGTGCTGCGGCACCTGCCCAAAGCCCTTAGCGGCAAGCACGTGGAGCTTCCCCAGGTGGAGTTTCTGCGCGCCAGCGAGTTGGTGGTGGAATCTTCTGAAGGTTTTCCGGTTCATGCCGATGGTGAATTATTAGGCGGCGGCGTCACCCGGCTGGAGATTTCCCTGCTGCCGCAGGCTTTAAAAGTCATCCATAATTTGCCGTAACCGGTGCATCGTTTTGTGAAGAATCGTTCCGCAATCATCTCTTTGCTTATCGCGCTCTTTTTCGGCGTTGCGGTTGAATCCCCGGCCGGGGAAATCGCCGATTCATCCCTGACCGCTGCTCAAAAGAGCGCCATCGACACCCTGCGGTTGCTCTCCGACCAGCCCGTCAAATCTCCCTGGGGGGCGGTGCTGCGTTCTGCGATTCTGCCCGGCTGGGGGCAGGTATATAACGAAAAATACCTGAAGGGCGCGCTGGCGCTGGCCCTTAACGGGGCGCTGCTATGGAGTATATTCGATTACCACGAGCAATGGCAGGATACGGGGCAGCAAAATTATCGCGATAAACGCAACCTCTATACCTGGTACTGGGGGCTTGCGTACCTGTTGACCATGGTCGATGCCTACGTGGATGCAAGCCTGTTCGGTTTCGACGAAGCCATGGATATCTCGGCGCTGCCGCCCGGGCCGGGAGGATTTTCGGCAGGGATTGCCCTCCGCTTTCGATTTTAAGGTATGAGCTATCTCCTCAAGTTTTTGGATTATGTTTACCTTACCCGCCCGATTCTGTTTTTCCCGGGTTGGACCACCCTGATTGCCGGCTACTTTTGCGCCGCCGGCGAAAGCCGCAGCGGTTTTCCGGTTCCGGAAAACGTTATTCCGGTATTTTGGGACGTCCCTCTTATTTTGGCAATGATCGCCCTGGGTTGCGCCATGGGCGGGGGAGCGGTTCTCAACCAGTTGAAGGACATCGACTCCGACCGCCGCAACCGCAAACTTTTTCTCTTAGGCGACGGGTTTGTGCCGATTCGGCGGGGGTATATCCTGAGCGTTTTTCTCATCGGGGCCAGTTTGCTGCTCTCGATTCCGCTGGGATGGGAAATTGTCGCCGTGGTCATCAGCGGTATCCTCATCGCCGGCTACGTCTATAATTTCCCTCCCTTCAACTTGAAAAATTATCCCCTGGGCGGGTTGTGGGCTAATATGGCCATGGGTTGGCTGGTATTTGTGGTGGGCTGGCTGCTGGTCGCGCCCTTCAACAGCCTGATGCTGGCAAGCTCCCTGCCGTACCTGTTTTATAATACCGGGCTTTACCTGCTCACCACCCTGCCGGATATGGCCGGAGATGCCGCGGCGAAAAAGATCACCCTGCCGGTACGCTATGGTTTCCGGAATACCCTGCGGCTCAGCGGGGTTGCGTTCATTCTGGCGCTGGGGGTTTCCGCGCTCCAGGGGGAAGGGTTTCTCTTCCTGGTGATCCTGGCTGCTGCGCCTTTTTTCATCCGCGCCATGGTGCGGGAAACCGTTCCGGCGATCATAATCGGCGTTAAAATGGGGATTTTCTTTTTTTCAATAGGGATATGTGTTAAATTCCCACCGTTTTTCGGGATGATTACGCTGGCGTACTTTATTACCCGGGTGTATTATCAAAAACGGTTTGGGATCGAATATCCCAGTTTTAAAGGCGACTAAGGTGTTCGGTTTTTTCCCTGGAAGTTGCGCCGGCGATCGGGTACCGCTAAAAAAGGGGTGGATACTGCTTCTCCCCCAAAATCTTGTTTCTTCTGCGAATCGCCCGGTACTTGCTCTTGCGCCCGGGCGGGATGCCGTACTCCTTCAGCACACCTCATCCTTTGTCGCATCGTTTTCCCGCGGGGCTTTTTTCGGGTTGCCTTAACTGACACGTTGAATTTTCGATACCGATTGACGGAGCAAATTTTCTACCGCCATGAATGCGATGAGCGTTATCTTTAGCCAGATATTTCTCTACCTGGGGTGCGTGTATTGCATCAACAGCGTGTTGATCTACCTTTCCCGGCGCTTAAAGATATCGGACTTCATCGCCCATATCCTCACCGGGGTATTATTTGCCGCAGCAGTGGCCGGCTGGGCGGCGCTTTTCGGCCCGCAAAACGCCCAGCCCTATCAAACCGGCTACCGTATCACCGACCACACCCTGGATAACCTCCGGGCGGCGGAAGTCTCCGACACGGTGCTGGCCAACCTGGCCGGCATCAAAAACCGGGTTTACGTCGGCGAAGGAGTTTTTCTGGACACCCTCGCCGCCAGGGTGGGGGAAGCAGAGGCGCTGCGCCATAAAACCCAAATCTTTCGCTTCGCCGCGGTCAGCGATAAAACCTTCAATACCTTCATCATTTTTCTTACCCAGATAGGATTGCTCTTATTCCTGGTGCAGATCGGATTCAATTTCGATCCCAAATTCTTCCAGGCCGGCGGCGACAACGCTCTCAACCAGGCCTTCCTGGTAATGATCCTGATCGTATTGATCCCTGGGGGAACGGGTTATTTTCTGTTGTTCGAGCAGAATGCCTGGATCACCGTTTTCTGGGTGATCGCCTTCCTGAGCATTCACATCGGCGCGGTGCTGTCGGCGAAATTCCCCATTACCCTCTCACTCAAAAAACCGCTGAAAGACCTGGTGCAACTGGCGGTGATATTGGATATCGTAACCCTGGCGCTCTTCGCCCTGGTCAGTTTATACCTCCAGTTTCGCGGTTACAATCCATCCGGCCTCAAAGGAGATTTACCGCGCTGGGTTGCCCTGGCGTTTTTCATCCTGCCGGCGCTCTCGCCCCGTAAAACGGAACAGTTTTTTGGGGTTTTTCAAAAGCTCCTCGGTGAATATACCGTTCTGTTGAAGCTGGGGTTTTTCTTTCTCTTTCTGTACTTCGGTTTTCACAGCGGCCTTTCGGTGCTGATCCTGGGCATATGGGCGGGTTTACTCTTTAAGTCCTTTGCCGGGGCGGTGCATTTCGAGGTTCAACAAAAATTCTTCTCCAACGTCTCATTTTTGTACATCTTCCCCTTTGTGGAGATCGGCCGCAGCCTGGTTGCCCCCCGGGAATATTCCCTGGACTTTTGGTACGCATTCGGGATCATTCTGGCGGCGCTGGCGAGCGTTTCCCTGTTGATCGCTTTGATCTCGCTGCGCAAAAGGGAGTATCCCCTGGCGCTTTCTTTAGGCGCTTTTCCCCGGGGGGAATTGAGCGTTTTGATTCTCTGGCTGTTCAAAGAAATTTATTTGATTCCGTTTTCGCTCTTCGTCGTGTCCGTGGCCGTGGTGATGGCCAGCAGTTTGTTGGGAAGTTTATCAGGAAAATACCTCTTTTCCTCCACCCTGGAACAATTGCGCCGCTTGCGCCAGCGTTGAGAAGGTGTTTGAAAATTCAATTCAGTGCCCCAAAATCATTCAAATGGCACACGGATAACACGGATTCGCACAGATTTTTTAGCAATATTCTTGAATTTGTCCGCGAAAATCCGTGTCATCGGCGTCATCCGCGTTCCATTTTTTAGTAGTAGTAAACGGTTGCAAGAGATTTTTCAAACACGCTCTGAGATTTTCCGGGTACCGGATGAGTCGTTTTGAAACTTAAATGCGCTAAACCACAGGAAGGATCATGGCGTCGCTATTCGATAAGCTTAAAAAGGGAATTTCCAAAACCAAAACCCAGGTCTTTGACCGGGTTTCTTACGCGATCAGGGCGAAAAAGAAAATAGACGAGGACCTGCTGGAAGAGATCGAAGAAATCCTGATCTCCGGGGACGTCGGGGTAGAAGCCACCCGCCATATCATTGAAGAAGTGAAAAAGCGGGTGAAGCGGGAAAGGTATGAGGATTCCGAAGACCTTTTCCGGATTCTGAAAGAAGAGGTGGCCAACGCTTTCCCCCGCGACGATTTCCGGGAGACCCACCTGCCTGCCAACCCTTACATCATTTTGATCGTGGGGGTGAACGGCACCGGAAAAACCACTTCGATTGCCAAACTGGCCAATCGTTTCCAGCAGCAGGGTAAAAAAGTGCTTCTGGCCGCGGGGGATACTTTCCGGGCTGCGGCCATCGAGCAGTTGCAGGAATGGGCCGACCGGGTGCAGGTGGAGTTGGTCAAGCACCAGTCCGGTTCCGATCCCGCAGCCGTGGTATTCGACGCCTTGCAGGCTGCCCGCTCGCGCGGGGCGGAGGTAATCATTATCGATACCGCGGGGAGGCTGCACACCAAAGTGAATTTGATGGAAGAATTGAAGAAAATCCGCCGGGTCATCCAAAAAGTTGTTCCGCAGGCCCCTCACCTGAGCTTGCTGGTGTTGGACGCCACCACCGGTCAGAACGCCCTGAACCAGGCGCGCCAGTTTATCGACTCCGCGGGGGTAAACGGCATCGTGCTGACCAAGTTGGACGGAACCGCCAAGGGCGGGGCGATCATCGGCATTGCCCATGAATTGAAAATCCCGGTGCGCTACGTGGGGGTAGGGGAGGCCATGGACGATTTGCAGCCCTTTGATCCGCAGCTTTACGCGGAGGGGCTGTTCGAGGGGAATTGAAATCGAAGGCGATATGTCAAATCAATATAGAACCAATCACCGCAAGCGCATCCACGTTACCACCCTGGGGTGCTCCAAAAATACTTATGATTCGGAGATATTGATGGGGCAGTTGGCGGCGCGCCGGGCGGAGCTGGTCTCCTCCCCGGAAGAGGCCGACGTGCTCATTCTGAACACCTGCGGATTCATCGAGATGGCCAAACACGAATCCGTGGAAGCGATTTTGGAGGCGGAGCAGCTCAAAAAAGCGGATCCCCGCAAAAAAATCATCGTCTGCGGATGCCTGTCGCACCGCTACGCCGGGGAGCTTCGCAAGGAGATGCCCCTGGTGGACGGTTTCTTCGGCGCCGAAGACTATGAAAATATTTTGCGTTTTTTAGATTACTCCCCGGAAGCTTCGCCTGAATACCTTTACGAAAAACGGCTGCTCTCCACCCCTTCCCATTACGCTTATTTGAAGATTTCCGAAGGCTGCAACCATAAGTGCGCTTTCTGCGCCATCCCTTTGATGCGCGGCCGCCATCGCAGCCGCCCGCTGCCGGATCTGGTAAGCGAGGCCCGGCTGCTGGCGCGGCAGGGGGTCAAGGAATTGATCATCATCTCCCAGGACACTACTTTTTACGGGATCGATCTCTACGGTTCGCAAAAAATTACCGATTTGCTGCGCCAAATCGAGGAGATCGAAGGCATCGAGTGGATTCGTCTGCACTATCTTTATCCTACCACGGTGCAGGATGAGCTGATCGAGGTAATGGCCGCCAGCGCAAAGATCGTCCCCTACCTGGACATGCCCATCCAGCACGCCAGCGACGCGATGCTCAAGATCATGAAACGGGGCGGAAACGCCCGGCGGATTCGCAGCATCTTCGAGCAGGCCCGGGAAAAAATTCCCGGGGTAACCCTGCGCACCACATTGATCGTCGGCCATCCCGGCGAAACCGAAGCGGATTTCGAGACGTTAAAAGAGTTCGTTGAGGAGTTCCGATTCGACCGTTTAGGGGTGTTTATGTATTCCCATGAAGAAAATACCGGCGCTTACAGCCTTGCGGACCTGAAACCGCGGATCAAGGAAGCGCGTTACGCGGAGCTGATGGCCATCCAGCAGGAAATTTCCCGGGAGAACAACCAGAAAAAGGTGGGCGCCCGGTTGCGGGTGTTAATCGATGAGACCGATTGGGGCAGCCTGAGCGCGGTGGGCAGGACTTCCGGGGATTCGCCGGAAATCGATAACGAGGTTGTCATCGAACCGCTGGATCGGGCGGTGCGGGCGGGAGAGTTTGTGAGCGTTCGGGTTACGGACGCTTCCGAATATGAACTGTATGGAAAATTAGGGGATAAACAGTATGAAAGTTAAACTCGGGATTATGGTTTTAATAACGGCGTTGTGGGGGATCGGGCCGGGGCAGGCGCAGCCTTCGCAGCCGCCGGAGGTGGGCATGCCCATCTTTAACACCGCGGTATATTCCACCCTCTCCCCGGAGAGCGGCCAGGCGCTTGCCCGGGTGTACGTGCAGATCGTGAATGATAATTTAACTTTCTTGAAAAGCGATTCCGGTTTTTATGCCGACCTGTTGATCGAAGTGTACCTGACCGAAATCAATCACGATTTTGTATTGAACCGCACCCTCAGTAAAAAAATTACCACCACCGATTACGCGGCAACGAATTCGACCAGCGTGGTAAATACTTTTTTTACCGAGATACCGGTCGATCCCGGCAAATATGAGGCCGCGGTTACCCTGTCGGATAAAAACAGCAATAAACAATTCAACCGGAAAACCAATTTTGAAATGTTCTCCTCATCCCTTTCCGAAAAAGGGCTTGCGGTTAGCGATCTGATGTTCTACAACTCCCTGGAAACCGATCCCGGCGGAGACCTCAGCGGTCTTCACCCGGAGTTGACCCGCAATTTTTCCGGCCAGGGAAAGGCCGTTTACGCCTACTTTACCTCTTTTTCCTCCGGTGAGGAAGATAGCCTGCGGATCGAATACCTGATAAAAGATGACCGGGGAGTGATCATTCAACAAAACAAATATGACGCCTCCCCGGGAGGGGGTTTTCGCGAGCACTATATCCGGTTGAACCGTTATTATTTCAACCGGAATTCATATTTGCTTCAACTGGCAGCAAACCTGGGCAATGAAGCGATTACCAGGGCGAGCTCGTTTAGTTTTTACTGGAAATTCGCCCCGGCGAAAGAACAAGACCTGGACCAGGCGATTGAGTACCTCAAGTATATCGCCCGGGAAGATTCGATCCGTTATTACCGGAAAAAAACCTATGAAGAAAAGCGGGGTTTTTTCGAGCGATTCTGGCAGGCGCGGGACCCCAACCCGGATACGGAAGTAAATGAGCTGATGCTGGAATACTACCGCCGGGTCAATTTTTCCAATAACACCTTTTCCTCTTCGGGGTTTCGCGGCTGGTTGAGCGACCGGGGGCGGATTTACATTAAATTTGGGCAGCCCGATGAAGTGGACCGCCACCCCTTCGAGGCCGGCTCCTATCCGTACGAAGTTTGGCGCTATTACAGCGTGAACAAGACTTTCTTGTTTATCGACCGCAGCGGCTTTGGGGATTACGAATTGCACCCTTCCTATTATTATGTGGAGTATGAGTAATTTTTTTTCGATTTGAGCGGAAGAGCGCCGCTCGGACCGGCATTCAACCCTTTGAGACTGCACCACGAAGGATTCGCAGCCTTCCGAAACAAAAAAGCTCCTTCTGAATCTCTCCGAAGGAGCTTTTCATTTGAATACCGATATTGCGCGATCAAGTCATCGATGGGCTGCTTTTTGAACTTTGCCGGCCTGTAAGCAACTGGTGCATACCTTGATTCGTTTGGTCACTCCGTTTATCACCGCACGAACGCTTTGCAAATTCGGATTGAATCGCCGGGCCGTCTTATTGTTGGCATGACTGACGTTGTTCCCAAAGATCGGTTTTTTTCCGCAGATTTCACAAACTTTTGCCATGACACGTTCTCCTTTTAACTGGGCAAAAATTAAACAAAAAGTATAACAAATCAAAACGGAAAAATCAAACGATTTGAGATTTTTAAACCCGGAAATTTGTATTTTGCCATAAGTGCTTATTAAACTGATAGAAAGATTCCTGTTTAACGTGAAACTAATTTTTTCTACTTTTTTTCTCCAACTCGTTTGTTTTTCTGGGATACTTTTCATTATTATTACCTGCTCATAACGACTCCCGGAACCGGGAGCAGTGCTTGAGCAACTCCCAAATTTCGTAAATAGTGATGATTTGTGCTATTCCTCAGATTGTGGATGGGAAGGAATGAGCCAAGTACAGGTACTCCGTCTAAACATGATCAATGACCACGCAGAAGGAACTGCAAAACTTTCCGGGAATTCTGCCGACCTCCAGGATCAATGGAAGCGGTGTCTGGCAGAATTAGAAAAGGAACTGCCCTGGCAAACCATTCAGACATGGTTTCTCCCCGTTGTTCCGGTTGCTTTTGCTGATAACATCCTGGTGTTAAGGGTGCCTTCGCGGTTTTTCATCGACTGGATGGAAACGAATTATGGACCGCAACTGAAACTCTCCCTGGCCCGGGTCTTTGGAGAAGGCGTGCAGTTGGATTTCCTGGTTGCCCCGTCCGGCAATGAGGCCCCGGAACCTGCGGCGCCCGAGGAGCCTGACCGCCTGCCAAACGCGGATGGAAAGCCGGCCCTGCAAAGTGAGGTTCCCACGGATGAACGCTATACTTTTGCGAATTTTCTGAGCGGCCCGGAAAACGAATTCGCTTGCAAAGCGGTCCTTCACGTGGCGCAAAACCCCGGGAAAGCGAATTTCAATCCCCTGGTGATCCACGGCGGAATCGGCAGCGGAAAATCCCATCTGCTGCACGCCCTGGGAAGCTATTTCCGGGAGAATTATCCCGATAAACGAACCGCCCTGTACGGCAGCGAACGCTATGTTCACGAGTATATATTTGCCCTGCAAAACGACCGCATCAACCAGTTCACCGCTTCCTTCATGTCACTGGAAGTATTTTTGTTAGATGACGTTCACACCTTGTTCAACAAGAGCAAATCCCAGGAAGGAATGTTATTCATCCTTTCCGAACTGGTGAAAAAGGGAACCCAGGTGGTGGTGACCTGCAACGAACCGCCCAACCAGCTAAGGGATTTCAACCCCCGGCTGATCTCTTTTTTACAAAAAGGGCTGATCGTCGATATTCCCCCCTGCGAGTATGCCACCCGGGAAAAGATCATCCGCCATCATTTCGAACGGCATGGCCTGTCGCTGAACGAAAAAATCATACACTACCTGTCGGAACAGCTGGGATCGAATTTGCACTATCTCCACGCGGTGCTGGTGCGCCTGGTAGCGCAAATTTCGCTCCTGGGGAAAAGCCTCTCGCTGAATGACGTGATCTACGTGGTTTCCCAGACCTGTCCCCAGGAAGGCGGGGAATGCGGCCCCGGCGGCTCCCGCCAGACAGTGGGAATCGACCAGATTGTGAATGCAACCGCGCTGTTTTACGGGGTGCCGGTGGATATTCTCTCAGGAATCTCGCGCAAGAAAAAAGTGATGAACGCCCGCCAAATTGCCATTTATCTCTGCCGGGAATTGACCGGGGAATCGCTGACCTCCATCGGCTACCACTTTTCGCATTTGCACCACTCTTCGGTGCTCTACTCCTACAATAAAGTTGGCCAGGCGCTGCTGCGCAATGCCAAATTGAAATCGGAAATCCAGAAAATCAAAGCCATGCTGTAAACTTGTGAATGGCTAAATGGCTGGATGGCGTATCACTTCTTTTTTAACCCTCCAACCATTCAGCCATTTGACCATTTAGCCATTCGACCACCCA
>CAZFVV010000023.1:27316-55390 GCA_964522165.1 uncultured Calditrichaceae bacterium | reverse complement strand
TACCGCTTTACCGCCAACAATTTCAGCAAAGTGCAGAAAATGATGCTCTTGAAGTAAAACCCGGAAGGTTTTATCCCGTACCAACCAACAGGGATGTTGATGGATTGGTCGGGATCGCCTGAGATTTAGGTCTATTACAAAGAAAAGCCCCGGCGGGAAAATTTCCGCCGGGGCTTTCTGTTTTTCAAAAATCGTATATCGAGGATTTTACTGGCTTACTTCCGCCGCTTCCGCCTCGTGAACAACGCGGTAACCCTCCCTGGCAGCAGAGAGGATTCCCCAGGCTTCATCGACGTCCCCAAATCCCTTGAATTCCATGATCCCGGGACCTTTGTAGTTGGCAAACCAGGTTTCCAGGATGGTCGTTACGCCGGGGAAATCGCGGTTTAGCTCCGCTAAATTATCGACCTCGCGCAGGGGGCTGTCCACGATAACCGCCAGAATCTTATCATCCTGCTCCCCCTTATCTAAGAGCTTGATGACCCCGATGACTTTGGCGCGCAAAATGCTCCCGCGCGGCTGCGAGGGACCCAGCACCAGGGCGTCTAAGGGATCGCCGTCCCCGCCGAATTCTTTGGGCAATATGGTTTGGGGAAACATCCCGTAATTGACCGGGTATCCCAAATACTTTACCACCCGGGGTTTCCCGTCTTTCATATCCCAGCGCATAATCCCGTCGGAAGGTTTTACTTCCCACTTATCGTTGCTGCCTGCGGGTATCTCCACTACCATATTGACGGTGCTGTCGGGATTGAGCGGTTCATAGCCATGCAGGAAATTTTTCTCCCCCACCAGGGCATGCTCCCCGGCCGGGTTGGAAGCGGCGGGCTTGCCGGCTTCTTTCGGCGGTACTTCCCGCACGCAGCCCGCCAGGGAAATTACCAGCGCAATCATCCCCAACTGTGCGAACATTCTTTTCATACCCTTTTCTCCTTAAAGATTTAATTTCGTGCCGGAAATAAATGCCTAACCTGTCAAAAACGCGTTGTATTCCTCACAAAATCGGGATTGGGTATTTTGGCGCGGGAAGTCGAAAAAAGACTTCAAATGTATCAAAAAACCTTTGAGGTCTTCAGGTTGGGCGATCACTTCGCCAGCACCATTCGGCGGGAGGCTGCGAAATCACCCGCGGAAAGGCGATACACGTACACCCCGGAGGCGACCGCTGCGCCATGATCGTCTCTTCCGTCCCATTGTACCGTGTAACTTCCGGGCGCTCTATTTTCACTCACCAGCGTGCGCACCAGCCGCCCCTGGATATCATAAACCGCTAACGTTACCAGGCTGTTGGCTGAAAGCTGATAGCTGATGGCTGTTACGGGGTTAAAGGGATTGGGATAATTCTGCGCCAGCGCAAAGCCGGTAAGCGGGGTTTCGCCGCCGGGGATGCCCACCGGCGCCAGCAAACTGCGCTCGTAAGCGCCGTTCCCATGGGTGGCTACCCGCAGCTTGCGGTTCAGGGGCGAGATGCTCAAATCCATAGCGATCACCGCACCGGGCAAACCCTCGTTGTAATCTTCCCAGGTATTTCCCCCGTCGATGGAGACGTACACTCCCAGGTCATTTCCGATATAGATGTGATTGGGATAATCCGGATCGATCACCGCGGCGTTGGCCGGAACGTCTGGCAGCCCGTCGCCGATGTCTTCCCAATTGCTGCCGTAATCGCTGGATTTATAAACGTGGGAAACGCTGAATCCCGACAGGGTAAGATAGACCGTGGCCGGATCGGTGGGGTCCACCGCCAGATCGGTAGGAAAACGATCCGGCAGGCTGCCGGTCACATTTTGCCAGACCCCGCCGCCATTGAGGGAGCGGAAGATCCCGGAACGGGCCGTAAACGGCGCGGTGGCGGCGTACACCACGTTGCTGTTCTGGGGAGAAACCGCCAGGGCCAGCGCCGGATTGCCGTCTAAGGAAGTTCCCCCGCCGGTGCTGCTCCAGTTGGTTCCCCCGTTGGTGGATTTATAGATGATGTCCCGCCCGGCGTACAGGATGTTGGGAATATCCCTCGCCACCACGTAGGGGGCAATGAAACAGGTAATGCGGTTGGAGCCGGGCACGGGGATGTTGAAGAAACTTTGTCCCCCGTTGGTAGATTTCAGCACGTTCAAATTTTGCCAGGAACCGTAGAGGATATTGGAATTAACCGGGTCGATTCCCGCCCAGCTACCGTCTCCCCCGATCAGGCGCACGATCCAGGCCGTCTGGCCGTCGTAAATGGCAGTGGCGTTATCCTGGAAACCGCCGATGGAGAGCAGCGAATCGGTGGGGGAGCTGGCGAATCCGTTGTAAAACTGCCCGGTCTGGTAGCCGCCGTTGCAGGCTTCGTAAGTCTCCCCGCCGTCGGTGCTGCGGAAGACCCCGCCGTCGTTAGCAAAGTAAATAATATTGGGATTGGTGGGGTGATAGATCACGTCGTGGTGGTCCACGTGGGAGTAAGTCGGCGGGCCTTCCGGTTCGCCGGGGGGAATCCGCCCCGAAAACCAGCCGGTGGAGGATTTCTGCACTAAGTTGCTTCCCCCGTTAGTGGATTTGTAGATCTCAATCCCTATCGCAATCACTTCTTCGGGGTTGGCAGGGTTGACCGCCACATCGTGGGAAAACCAGCCCTGGTGTTTGGAATAATCCTGGGTGGTGCGGATGCTCCAGGTGGCCCCGGCGTCCGTGGAGCGGCACAGCCAACTGGCGTTGGGCGGGTTGCCGTTGCCGAAACCGTTGCCGATGCTGGCGTAAACGATATCCGGATTCGCCGGGTAGATGGAGAGCAGCGCTTTGCCGTAAAACGGCGCGGGGAGCCCCGTCCCGGGCGCCCAGGTCTCCCCACCGTCGGTGCTGCGGTAGATGCCGTGCCCGGCGCTCCCGAAGTTCCCGCAGCTTAGGATCACGATGTTGGTGTCTGTGGGGTTGATTACCAGGTCGTTGGCCATAACCACGCTGTGCTTTTGCACCCAGGTCGCCCCGGCGTCGGTGGATTTGTAAGCGCCCTCGGTAGTCGCCGCCCAAATGGTATTGGGATTCAGGGGATTGACCCGCACCTGCCACACCCCGCGCTGCTGGCTATAGGACCAGTCGAGGCTTTTCGTCCAGGTAGCTCCGCCGTCGCTGCTTTTCAAAATGCCGATGCCGTAAGTGCCGCGGGTGTTGCGAAAGGCTGCCCCGGTTCCGGCGTTTTGATAGTTATACACCTCCCCGGTGCCGATATAAATGGTGTTGGAATCCCCCGGCGCAAAGGCGATGCAGCTGACCGCCAGCACCGGGAAGCCGGTGGGAACGTATTCCCAGGCCGCCGGGCCCCGTCCCCGGCTGAAGCTGCGCCACAGTCCCCCGCTGGCGGAGCCGGCGTAAATGGTGTTGGGATTGAGGGGATTGAAGGCCAGCGCCAGGGTGCGCCCGCCTAAATTGTGGGGGCCGATGGCCTGCCAGGGCTGCGCCGCCGCCATTTGCCCCGGCTGGCGGCGCGAGAAATTCTGCTGCGCGTAAACGAAAGCCGCGTAATGGCCGGCCTCGGGAATGGCGGAATTGGGGTAGGCGCGCTGGTAACTCCAGAAATTCAGCGCCTGGTACGCGCCGGAGATTTTCTGGAGCTTTTTGTCGCGGCTGCCGGCGTCCAAAAATATTCCAATGAGCAGCGCCGCAGCCAGCAAGATCGCTCCGGCAATAAAAAATCGTTGCGCTTTCATCATGCCCATCCTTTCTTGTTTCCGTATGGAACAGATGGCGATTTATGGGTTTTCGGCAAAATACGAAGGGACTTTTTCAAAAGTTATCCCCCAAACAGGGGATTTTATCGAACGTTGGCAGCCAATCGGGGACGGAGTGGTCATTCATTTGCCCCCTCAGAAACCATCGCAATTATGAATGGTGAACGGTGAACTCAGAATAGACCTTATTCATAGCTAAATATTTGATTTTTATGAAAGATTGAATAGCCCCGATCTTTAGATCGGGGACAAAAACAAATCAACCCTTACTTTTTCCCGGGGATTTATCCCCGATTTTTGCACTACGCGGGGCTAAAGCCCCCAAAAGCTTTGGTATGAGGATAAATTGTAATCCCCCCGATAAATCGGGGGGCTATTCATTACATTATAAAACAACCACTTATCCTCGAATAAGGTTCAATAGTGAATTTTAGTCTCGATGCCCTTACCCAAACGGCATTGACGCACCCCTCACCACTACCCCCATGACGTGACGATTTCCGGATAATCGGTGAACACGCCGTCCACCCCCAGCGCGATCACGCGGGCGAGGTCATCCTGGCAATTGACGGTGTAAACGAATACCTTCAACCCGCGCCGGTGGGCGTCTTCCACAAAAGCGCGGTCGAGGAATTCCATGCCCGGGTGGACGGAATAAGCGCCTAACTCCTCGGCAAAGCGGGCATACGCCAGGGGCAGGGCCAGGATCAGTGCCCCGGTGCGGAGTTTCGGCTGAAGGTGTTTGATGGCTCGCAATTCGGGGTGGTTGAAGGAAGAGACCAGGAATTCCTGGTAGCGCCAGCCGCGCTCTTTCACGTAGCGGTCGATCAGGAGCGCTACCGGCGCGGCGGTTCCGGGGCCTTTCAACTCCACGTTGACGCCGGCGCGACGGTTTACTTGCTCGAATACTTCCCAAAGGAAGGGGATTTTTTCACCGTTCCCCGCGTCGAGGGAGCGCAGGTATTCCAGGGATTGCTCCAGGACGTACCCGCTTCCGTTGGTGGTGCGCTCCAGCCAGTCGTCGTGGATGACTACCAGTTCTCCTTCCACCGCATACACGTCCACCTCCACCCAGTCGGCGCCCAGGGAAATCGCCTTCTCCACCGCGGCGAGGGTGTTTTCCGGGGCATGGCCCGCGGCCCCGCGATGCCCGAAGCAGAGTATCCGGCTCATCCTGTCGCTCCCGAATAATGCGCCTGCAAAATTGAAGTTTTGCACAGAGACCTCAAAGGTTTTAAAAACCTTTGAGGTCTTCAGTGGGCGTGGTTGACAATAGCGCCAACACCTCCGGCAGGAGCGCGGGGGTGGTGGCCAGCGCCTCGCCGCGGTAAAGGGTGGAGTTGCCCTCCCAGTCGCCGAAATATCCCCCGGCCTCGCGGAAAATCGGCGGGTAGGGGGCGTTATCCCACGCTTCCATCGCCGGATCGAGGGCGATTTCCGCCCGCCCGGTGGCGACCAGCAAATATCCGTAAGCGTCGCTCCAGCCGCGGGCGCTGTTTGCCGCCTTTTTCAAACGTTCCCAGGGAGCCTGTTTGCCGCGCTTTGCAAAAGTATCCGGGTCGGTAAAGACGATCAGCGCTTCTTGCAGCCGGGAAGTTTCGGAAACCCGGGCGGGGCGGCCGTTCCACCAGCATCCCTGGCCGGCAGCGGCGGCGAGCATTTCGTCCAACGCCGGGAAATAAGCCGCGCCCACCTCCACGGTTCCGTCGATCTCCAGCCCGATCAGCACCGCGTACAAAGGCACCCCGTGTAAAAACGATTTGGTGCCGTCGATGGGATCGATGATCCAGCGGTGGCCGGTCCCTTCGCTCTCCTTGATCCCGTACTCTTCCCCCACGATGGCATGCCGGGGGAATTTCTTTTCGATGCGCGAGCGGATCAGCTCCTCGGCCTTACGATCGGCGATGGTAACCGGGGAATTATCGTCCTTGAAATCCGGCCGCACCCCGGCCTGAAAATATCCCAGGGTGAGTTTTCCGGCCAGGTACGCGGTTTCCACGGTAAAATCGAGGTAGCGGCGCAATGTTTCGGGCATGATGTTTTTCCGTTGTGAAAGACGGCGGCGGTTCGGTGTTTTAGTGTTTTAGTGTTATGGTGTTATGGTGCTTTATTACTCTTACTTGAGCGCCCCAATACCAGGGCACTCGAATAACAGAACACTTGAACACTATAACACTTGAGCATACTCATCTTCCCACCAGCTTATCGAATTCTTCCACCGGGATGGCCGGGAGGGTAGAGAAGGAGATGCCCAGGGATTGGGAAATGGTTACCGAGGCTTTGAGCGCGTCTTCCATGCTGCTAAACTTCACGATCAGCACTAAATCGTAAGCGCCCAACAAGGCATACATGGCGACGATTTCACCGCCAAAGCGGTCCACAATATCCGCCACTTCCCGGGTTCTTTGGGCGGAAATACCTCTCATGGATTCCGCAGAGTATTTGCCGAACATGAAAAAGGTTGACATGGCTGGCTCCTGTTTATGCGGTTGAGGTTAGCGCGATGCCGGATACTCGATGCTCGATTCTCGATGTTCGATTTTCGAGGCCGGATATTCGAGCATAAAACCTCACGCATCCGGCACCGAGCATCCAGCACCGAGCACAGCGGAAAGTTACGCCGAAAATTCATCCCGCACAATTCTAGGGATAAAATTCTCCGTCGCTGCCGTTTTTTCCCAGTTGGCGCAGGGCATATTCTGCCGCCTCCCGAACGGCCTGCTCGCGGTCGGATGTTAGGGTGAGAATTTCCGCAGCGAGATGCCCGGCTTTCGCCGTTCCTGCCAGGTACACCGCGCAGGCTTTCAGCCAGCCAACTTCCCCGGTAATCAACCGGCGCAGACACTCCTGCTCGGGAAGGAGGTGAAGATCGAGGCGGTTCCGGGCGCTCCCCGGCGAATTTTGCGGAGAGTGGGCTTCCACAATCGGAATAAGGTCTTTTTTGTAGCGGGGGGCCAGCAGGTTGTCGATAAATTCCAGCGCATTGGCCCGCGCATCCTGCCTGGCGCTCACGATTCCTAAGTAGGCGTTATACAAGTCCCGGGGCGGGTAAATCAATCCTAACAACCGGAAAATCCGTTCCAGGGAATCATCCAATTTTTCTTCCAGCGCCCTGGCGAGCAAAAGGCGGGCGGCGCCCTCCGGGGGGGAGCCGTTCTGCCCCTGAACCTGCTTGCAGGAGTGTAAAATAGCGGCCCCGTCCAAATAGCGCCGGATTTCTTTCAGAATTTCCTGCTCCAGCGGCTTTTCGTTGAATTTTAACATGGGGAAGTTATTCCGCAAACGGTTCAGGGCTTTCAGCGCCTGGAAACGCAGGCGCGGGTGGGGATGATTCAACTGCGCCAGCAAGCTATCCACGGTTTTTTGCTCCCCGATGCGGCCCAGAACCCGGGAAAGCTCCCGGGCCAGGGATGGCGAATCGCCGGACTCTTTCAAGCGAGCGATCAATTCCTCGACGATGTCTTCCCCATATTCCGCCAGGGCCTGCCGGGCGTATATGCGGGTTTCCCGGCGCTCCAGCAGGGCGAGCAGCGCCGGCGCAAATGCTTTCTCGCGGGTTTTCCCGGCGCTGAGCGCCGCGTTTTGCACCACTTCGGGATCCGCATCTTTTAGCAGGCGATGCAAAAAGGGGTATAATTCCGGCCTTTTCACGGTTCCCAGCGCCCGGGCAAGGTTGATTTTGATAAATTTTTTTTCGCTTAGATTGCCCTCCGCCTGCCCGGCTTCTTTCAGGGTGTTTTCGACCAACTCTTTCAGCGGGAAGGAAGTTCGGATCCATTCTTCTTCGACGCTGCAGCGGGTGGCGCAGGTCAATGCCGCCGCCTGCACCCGGTAATCGGGATGATCCAGAAATTCCCGCAGCAGGCGGGCTTTTTTCTCCCCGCCGGATCTCTGGAAGAGATAGGCGATGGCTTCGGCGCGCACCTCCGGCTGCTCATCGCCGACCAGGGAGTAAATCTCTTCGGACATATCCGGGCTGTCGTAGCGCGCCAGCATTTTCAAGACCTGGCAGCGGATTTCGCCCGAGGGATGGCGAAGCAGCGCCTGCAAACAGGGCAGCAACCGCTCGTGGCGCACGCTCTCCAAAAGATTCAACACGTAAAGTATCTGCCGCTCATTCTTCCCTTCCAACACTTTCAAAGCGGTTTCCACCAGGGAAGCGTCCTGCAGGTTGGTGAACTGCTCTTCCAGGTCGATGGTGCGCTTTTCGATGGCGGTGCGGAAGGCCTCCAGGTACTGTTTGCGAACCCGCAGCGCCAGGTAGAGCCAGGCGAAAACAAGGGGAATGATTACCAGGCTGATATTTCCCACCGAGAATCCCCAAATGCCAGTAAAGAGGATGAGCAGCAGCCCGCCCACGCCGGTGGCGGTGCTGTCCACTAACACGTCGATGAACGCTTTGGCCTGGGGCTTGATCGCGGAGGGAATCGGGAGCATCAGTAATTCGATGCCGGCTTTGTTGATGGACTGCTTGAAACTGCCGTCGCTGACCTTGATGAGGATGGCCGCCCAGAGCACCGGGTAGAGCCAGATCGCCAGCGCGCCGACCAGAATTCCCAGGGGCAGGAAAAACAGCGAGGGTCCCACCCCTAAGCTTCCCAGGATTCTCCGGGTAAACAATAATTGAATCAGCAGGGAAATGATGCTGAGGGTGGAGAGCCAGAAGCCGAAGAAGGCGGTCAGCTCGTCTTTGTCGGGAATCTCGGCTTTGGCGATGGCAATATATTGGTAATCCAACAGGTTGGCCACGATCACGCTGACGCCCACGATCCCGGCCAGTATGGCCAGGTAAGGGGATTCGCGCAGCATCCGGAAAGGATTTCCTCCCCGCAGGCGCAGCTGCCCCGGCCGGCCGGGGCGGCTTTGCTCCGCCTGCACGTCGCGGGCGCGCCGTTTCCAGGCCGCCGGCACGATGAGCAGGCAGAGGGAGAGCAGCGCGATGCAGATCAGCAGGATATTTTCCGTGCCGATCACCAGGGCGACGCGGGCGGCGTACCCGCCCACGATCCCGCCGGAAATGGCCCCGGCGCCCACAAATCCGAACAACCGTTTGGCCTCCCGGGCGTCGAACACGAAGTTGGCCAGGGTCCAGAACTGCGACACCGCAATCACCCCGAAGATGGCCACCCAAACAAAGAAAATGAATAGAAACCATCCTCCTTTGTAATCGAAGCGCAGCAGCAGCCAGAAGATCAGGAGGTTGGAGAGGATGAACAGCAGGGAGATTTTGATCAGCCGATCCAGGCGCGCTTTGCGGGCAAAGCGGGCGTAGAAGGTGGTCACCGCGGCGGCGGAGACGGCCACCAGGATGTACACGTAGGGAATATCTTTTACGGAATATTTTTCTAAGAACAGGGAATTGCGCACCGGTTTGAGCATCAGCAGGCAGCAGATCACCAGGAAAACGTAGCCGAACATCAGCAGGGCGCGGGGGGCCTCGCCTTCCCGGATGTCGAAGAGTTTGTGTAACAGGGTAGTCATGGGATGAATGCCGCTTGTTAGCGTTGCATGTCCTATCAGAGCAATATCTGAAAGGTAGTGGGTATAACAGCGAATCGGGGAGATGCAGTAGGCAAGTAGGCAGTAAGCAGTAGGCAAACTGCGGGATGCCCCTGCCTACTGCCTACTGCCTACCGAACCCAGCGGTTCAATTGAGCTTCACAATCTGCCCCAGGCTGACCTTCAACAAGGTTAATTTGCTGTTCACCCGCGGGGTGGTGGAAAAATCAATGTTTTCCAAAATGCCCTGGTACGGCTCGGTATTCTCCAGGCTGTTGCGAAGCTGCTCCGTGGTTATCCCGGGGCGGTAATTGGAGAGCAGCCACTTCATCACGTCGTAGCCCAACAGGTGGTAAAGCTCCGGGGTCGCCTTCATTTCGGTGCGGAAGCGGTTCATGAACACCCGGTAATCGGAAGCGTTGGGATCGAAATACCCCGCGGTGATGTACACCATGCCGTCGAGGTGATCTTTGAATTTTCGCAACTGCGCCGAATCGTTCCAGCCCTCGTTGCCTAACAGGGTCGCGCGAATGTTATTGAACGCAAACTGCGGCGCGATGTACTGGATGAACTGGGAAGAACGGATCACGATCAGCACCGCGTCGATTCCCGCGGCGGGAAAGTCCGCGGAATCCGGGCGCGTCCCCACGGCGTTGGGCTGGTACAGCGAATCGGTGTAGGCGCGATAGCGGGATTTAACCTGGTTAGGGGTAAGGTCGGGGAATTTGCGCATCATGGAATCGGAAAAAGCCAGGTAATGCGACTCCCGCCAGATGGCGCGGAACTGCCGGGAAAAATCCTGGGTGGATTCGTAATACCATTGCGTGGTGACCACCTCTCCCCCGCCGGCCTGCACCTCTTCCACAAAATTCTGCACAAAGGTTTCCCCGTAATCATTGACCGGGGCGAGCACCGCCACCCGGCGGGCGCCCATCTCCGCGGCGGCGTAATTGCCCAAAAAGCGCCCCTTGGTGCGGGCGTCGGGGTTGATCTGGAAGGTGTAGGGGCTAAGCTCGGTCAGGCCGGTCTGGGAGCTTAAGGGAACGATGTAGGGGCGTTTTTCATAGCGGGAGATCACCGCTAAGCTGGCGCACTGGTCGGAATCCACGGGGCCGAGCAGGCACAGGGGATCGGAGTCCACCAGCACCCGGGTGGCGGCGGAGACCGCGCCGATCACCGAGGGTTCGATCTCCACGGTCTGCAACTCCACCCGGTCGTTGGGATTGCGAAGCTGGTATTCCAACAGGGCGTAGCGCATTCCCAACTCCAGGTCCGCAGCGATGGGTTTGGTTTCCGGGTCTAAGGTCTTCAGGTAAACGAAGCCGTTGCGCGAGGAAGAGACCGCCGCGGGGGTTCCTAACAGCTTGCGGGCTTCGTCGGCGTAGAAATGGTTGGGCTGCTCGCGCAGGAAGGTGCGAAGCAGGTTCTGCGCTTCCTCCCGGCTTCCCTGTTCCATCATCTTCTTGGCCAGCACAATGGTGACCAGGCCCTGGAACACGTTATCGGTGTATTTGTCCTGCAAATCTTCGATCTGCCGGCGGGTGAGAAAATGCTCCATGGTTTTGTAAATATACTCCCCGCTGGTGCGTTTCAGGCGGGGATCTTTGCTGTGCTGGATCACCCACAGCCACTCCACCACCGCCCCGTTATAATTCCGCTGTTTGAAGAGAATATTGCCTAACAGGTGGTGTACGTCATCCAGGTAGGCGCTGTCGGTATGTTTGCTGAAGAAGTAGCGGCAGACCACTTCCGCTTTGGAATAATCGCTGAGTTTGTAATAAGATTTTCCCAACATCAGGCGGGTGGCGGTGGTGAGGCGGCCGTTGGGGTAATTCTGCAGCATTTGCAGGAAAATGATCTCCGCTTCGGGGTACTTTCCCTGTTGGTAAGCATTCAGTCCGCGGTCGAAATTTTCCTGCTCGGACTGCGCCCGGGCGGTCAGCAGCATTCCCGGCAGCAGGCATAAGCACAGGACCAGATAGAGCTTTTTCAAACGCTTCTCCTTCGTCATTTCGGCATACTCAATTGGCATACCCTGCCGGGCAGCGCGGGCAATTCTCTCGACGGGTGAGCGGCAGGGGGCTAAAAATATAAGTCTTTGGAAAACAAATGTCAACCGGGGAGAATATTGGGCGGTTTGACGAAAATCCTGCAGTAATTTGGCCAATTATGGTTTTGTGAGTGCGTCGGATTAAATTAGCACGGAGCCTCGCCATTGCGTTCTGTCGGGGACCATTTAAACGAGTTTCGGCGTGGTTGCGGATGATGTGGAACCAGTGTGGAACGTGGATTAGTTGGTTCGGTAAAGAGGGTTTTAATCATTGCCGTTCGTCAGTTTCAAACAATCGAACCCTTTGTTTTTCGTAAATCCACTCCGAACAGCGATCGGCGAAATCGTTGGAACGGGCGGTTGAACGCTTGTATTCCAAATTAACGGGTTTCCAACGTCGCCCTTACCCACTCCTCGGTAAACAACTGCGCCTGCTGTAAGACGGTTTCCGTGGCGATGGCCTGCTTATCCGGGGGGTAGCCGTATTGGCGGAGGAGGCGCTTGACGATGACGCTCATGCGGGCGCGTACGCTTTCCTTGATCGACCAGTCAATGGAAGCGTTTTTCTTGACCCGGTCCACCAGCACCACTGCCAGCTCCCGTAGTTTTTCATCTCCCAATACCTGGCGGGCGCTTTCGTTGTTGGCTAAGGCGTCGTAAAAAGCCAGTTCCTCATCGGACATTCCGGTTTTTTTGCCGCGGGCGTCGGCTGTTTTGATCTCCTTTGCCAGCTTGATTAATTCCTCAATCACTTCCGCGGCGGTCAGCAAATTGTTTTGATAGCGCCGGATGGCATCTTCCAGCATTTCCATCAGCTTTTTACTTTGCACTACGTTTTTGCGAATGCGGGATTGAATTTCATCATTGAGCAATTTTTTCAGTAATTCGAAGGCCAGGTTCTTGCTCTTCATCCCCTTCACTTCTTCTAAGAATTCATCGGAGAGGATGGAAATATCCGGCCTGGGAATGCCGGCGGCGTCAAAAATATCAATGATCTTATCCGAGGTGATCGCCTGATCCACCACCTGCCGGATGGCGGTCTCGATTTCTTCGCCGGTTCTGCCCCTTCCATCGCCCTCGAATTTTACCAGACGGGCTTTCACCGCCTGGAAAAAGGCCACGATTTCTTTAAACTTCAGCGCTTTTTCGTGGGGAACCGCCAGGGCAAAGGCTTTGGATAAAACGGTGACTTCGTTGATGTAACGGGATTTCCCGTCTTCCTGGCTGAGGATGTGCTCTTCGGCGGCGAGAATGATCGACAATTTTTGAGAAATATCCGCCCGGAAATACCGTTGATAATCGAACCCGGCATAGAATTGATCGACCACTTCCAATTTTTCCAGCATTAACTCCACCGCCTGTTCTTGCAGCATCGCCGGATCGCCTTTGCCGCCGCTCCGGGCGTAGATCGCCATGGCCGTTTTAAGGTCGGTGGCGATGCCGATGTAATCCACAATCAACCCGCCGGGTTTATCCAGGTACACCCGGTTGACGCGGGCGATAGCCTGCATCAGCGAATGGCCTTTCATGGGCTTGTCGAAATACATGGTATGCAGGCAGGGCACATCAAAACCGGTCAGCCACATATCGCAAACGATCACAAATTTTAAGGGGTCGTTGGGGTCTTTAAAACGGTTGGCGATCTGGCGGCGCTGCTCTTTGGTCGTGTGGTGGCGGGCCAGTTGCGGGCCCTCGGAGGATGCCGCGGTAATCACTACCTTGCATTCCCCTTTGTTCAAATCCTCATCGTGCCAGTGGGGATTTAATTTGATGAATTCATCATACATGGCAACCGCAATCCGGCGGCTCATGGTTACGAACATCGCTTTACCGGCGAAGACTTCCTGGCGCTGTTGAAAATGAAGGAAGGCATCCCGGGCCACATTTTCCAGGCGGGTTTGAGTTCCCACAATCGCTTCTACCCTGGTCCATTTGGCTTTGGCCTGCTGGGAGAGGGTTAGGTCTTCTTTTTCCAATTCCTCATCCAAATCTTCGATGAGTTTTCTCCCTTCGTCGCTGAGTTCGATCTTTGCCAGCCGGCTTTCATAATATATTCTGACGGTGGCGTTGTCCTCCACCGCCCGGGCAATATCGTAAATATCGATGTAGTTGCCGAAGACCGCCGGGGTGTTGCGGTCGGTCAGTTCGATGGGCGTTCCGGTAAAACCGATAAAGGTGGCGTTGGGGAGGGCATCGCGCACATATTTGGCAAAGCCGTAGGCGGTGCGCTTGCCGATGACGTTCCCTTCTTCATCCGTTACATCGATCTCTTTGGCTTTAAATCCGTACTGGCTGCGGTGGGCTTCATCGGCAATAACGACAATGTTTTTGCGGTCGGAAAGCAAGGGATAGATGGTTTCGCCGTCATCGGGAGAAAATTTTTGAATGGTGGTGAAAACAATCCCGCCGGAGGCAACCTTGAGTTTTTCCCGCAAATCGTCGCGGTTTTCCGCCTGCACCGGTTCCTGGCGCAGCAACTGCCGCGAATTGGCAAAGGTATCGAATAACTGATCATCTAAGTCGTTGCGGTCGGTAATCACCACGATAGTTGGGTTATCCAGTTCTAACACCAGCTTTCCGGCGTAGAAAACCATCGACAACGATTTACCGCTGCCCTGGGTATGCCAGATGACGCCTCCCTTGCGAGTGCCATTCTCTGCCGCCGCTGCGATGGTCGATGAAACCGCTTTTCTGACCGCGTAATATTGATGGTAGGCGGCAATCTTCTTCACCGTTTCTACAAAGGTTTGCCCGGTTTTGGGATCATCCTTTCTGGTTTTCTCGAATACTGTAAAATGACGGACCAGGTCCAGCAGGGTAGATTTGTTGAGCATTCCCTCAATCAGTACTTCCAGTTGGCTTTCCAGGGGCGAAGCTTCGATCTCTCCTTCCCTGGTTTTCCAGGCGCTGAAGCGGGAATACCCGGCGGAGAGCGAACCGGCGCGGGCTTCCAATCCGTCGGAGATCACCAGCAGGGCGTTATAGGTAAACAGGGAGGGAATCATCTCCTTGTAAGTTTGCATTTGCTTAAAGGCGCTTTTAACGGTGGCGTTCTCATCGGCGGGATTTTTCAGCTCGATCACCACCAGGGGCAGGCCATTGATAAAGATAACGATGTCCGGGCGCTTGTGGGCATGTTGGAACATGCCCTTACTCTCGATGACGGTGAACTGATTGACCGCCAAAAATTCATTGTTTTCCGGCTCTTGATAATCAATCAGCCAGACCTTATCCCCGCGGGTAATACCGTCTTTCTGGTATTCCACTTCCACCCCGTCGGTGAGGTAGCGGTGAAAGGTTTCGTTATTGGTGATGAGTTCCGGGGAAGCAATATGCAGTACCTGGCGGATGGCGCTTTCCCGCGCTTCCGCAGGGATCGAGGGATTCAGGGTATGAACGGCATGGGCAAAGCGGCCGGTGAGCACCACGTCATGCCAGCGCTGCCGCTCCGGGTGTTCTCCGTCCGGGGCGATGGCGGGGCCGAAGCGGTGCTCATACCCCAATTTTTGCAATTGTTCGATGGCCCATTGTTCGATATCAGATTCATACATGGCGATTATCCTCTCCCCGGTGTTTCCGCAAACAAGGAATCCTCCCGCCAGCGGGCGGGGTTGGTTTGGATGTATTCGCGAATGCGTTGTAAATCGGTTTCGGCGCGGATAATGTGTTCGTAATAATCGCGTTGCCATTTGAAACCGGGCAACCCGGTTTTGCGGATTTTTTTGGTCACCACCGATTTGTATTGCCCGATAATGGCGCCCAATGAATTGGGATATAACCGCGGTATTGGTGATGAATCCGACGTTGGGGTGATCGGAAACGTTGTAGGGGCGACCGGGCCGGTCGCCCCTACGTGCCCGGTCGCCCCAACGCCATCCGGGTTGATTACAATAATTCCGTGCAAATGGTTTGGCATGACCACATGGGCATCCAACGTGATGTTGGCACGGATTTCGGCGGTTTTTACCCATTCACCGGCGGCAATTTTCCCGTAATCATTTAACACCATTTCCCCATTGCGGATGGCGCCCAACAAACATTCCCGGTTCTGCACGCAAATGGTGATAAAATACCATCCGGCCCTCGTGTAATCGTATCCTTTTAACCGGATGCTGCGGCGGTGGTGTTTTTCGGGGTTGTATTTCATTGGGTGTCCTTTTTCTCGAGGCGACCGGGTTTTGGGGGACGACCCCGGGATTTAGGGGCGACCGGGCCGGTCGCCCCTACGTTATGGGGGCGATTCGGCGAATCGCCCTTACGTCTTTTTCTCGCCGGGGAACCTATCGGGGATTCCCCTATTCTCTCTTTCCCTTCGTTGGGGCGACCGGCTCGGTCGCCCTTACATCGTTTTACGGATGGCGGACCTCTCCAATCCCTGCCCTCGTCTTTAGCCAGCCACCCGGATTTGCCCGCTCATGAGTTTGGGGAGCAAAGTTTCCCTTATAATTGTAAGATTTTGTATTTCTTTTTCATTATTCAGCATCTTTTGAAAGAATGAACATATCATGTTTTCGAATTCATCAATAATCTTTTCGTCGGGCTGAATGATTTCCAGATCTCTAAACGTGTAACTTGTTATTGTGTCAAACACACTGCCATAGGCTTGAGCTTTCAAACGATCAATCACATTTGCGATGAAAAGAAATGTAAAAAAACTCCGGTTTTTATTTTTTGACCCGATTCCATAATTTGACTGGCTGATGCACATTTCTTCCGCTAAGATACAATAATTACCAACTGTACCACGTGCGGAAATGACTGTAGTAAATTTGGGTAACAATTTAGCCGCAGAATTCTTTAAGCCTATCCCAGTTATCGTTTTTTCTGTTTTTAAAATAAATTTTTTGTGATTTGGTGTAATATCCTTTGCGGATAACCATTTGATTTTTCCATCCCAGTAATCGGTCTCTGATGTTTTGGGAGTTCCTCCGCCTAATAACTCAAAGCCGTCAAAAAACCTCCCAACCCGCCACCCCTCCGGTATCTCCCCCAACTCCGATGCCGCCATTTTCCCGCCGGAGCTTTTGTAGGGCTGACCGTGCTCATTGGGGAATTCAAACTCCACAAACCAGCGTTTGAACAGGGTTTGGGCAATTTGCTCCAGGGTTTGGTTTTGGCGGTGGAGGATGGAGATTTTGTCGTCGAAAGAGGTAAGTATCGCAGCAATTTCTTTCTGTTCTTCAAAAGGTGGTAGCTCCAACTCTAAACGATAAAAATCATCTCTCGATGTTGAAGGTATTGCAGACCCACTGTCTAAGCGGTTTATATCTTGTGTAAGAAGTTTATAGTAGGCATATCTTAAGTCAATTGTGTTTTCAGAGATAGGTTTCAAGTAAAAAGCAGTATCAATAACAAAAAATGGCTGATTAGAATAATGAACCCCCCGGTATGCTCCTTTCCTGCCAACAATTACACCAGGGTATGGGCATAGATAAGTATCGGTGAATCCAATTCTGCCATTTGTTCCAAATACAGGAAACTTTCCACTTGAATTCTGATAATCCGTTAATCCTTTACCATATTCAAGGGTTACAATTTCACCCCAGGTGATTTCTTTCCACTCACTCATATCTCAAACCCAATCTTCCCCAACTGGTCTCTTATTTCCCCATCCAGCCGTTCCGCCTCCTGCATCTGCGCTTTCAGTTCCGCGGTCAGGGTTGCCATCTTTTCCTCAAAGGGCACGCCGTCGTCTTCCTCATCGGGAATGCCCACGTAGCGGCCGGGGGTGAGCACGTAGTTGTGTTTGCGGATTTCATCCAATGTTGCGGATTTGCAAAATCCTTTGATGTTGGCATACCCTTCGGTAGGGGCGGGTTCGGAACCCGCCCCTACCGAACCCGCCCCTACGGGTGTGGCCGCGGGGTTTTTCCAGGCGTGGTAGGTACCGGCAATTTTTTTGATGTCTTCATCGGTAAAAACACGGTTGCGGCGGTTAATCATGGTTCCCATTTCCGAGGCGTCGATAAAGAGCACCTCGCCCTTGCGGGGGCGCTCTTTGTTGCCATTTTTGTAGCGGCTGAGAAACCACAAACAGGCGGGAATGCCGGTGTTGTAAAACAACTGGGTGGGCATCATCACAATACAATCCACCAAATCGTCTTCCACAATGCGCTTGCGGATGTCGCCTTCCCCGCCGGTGTTAGAAGAGAGGGAACCGTTGGAGAGCACAAACCCGGCGCAGCCGCTGGGGGCAAGATGGTAAATAAAATGCTGCACCCAGGCAAAGTTGGCGTTGCCGGTGGGCGGGGTTCCGTATTTCCAGCGGGCGTCTTCCCGCAGCAGGTCGCCGGACCAGTCGCTGTCGTTAAAGGGCGGATTGGCGAGGATAAAATCTGCCTTCAAATCCCGGTGGGCGTCTTTTAAAAACGAGCCTTCGTTGTTCCATTTGATATTGGAGGCGTCAATCCCGCGAATCGCTAAGTTCATGACGCACAAGCGCCAGGTGGTCTGGTTGCTCTCCTGCCCGTAAATGGAGATGCGGTCGCGGGCAAAGAGGGGCAATTGTTTGTTACCGTTTTTTACGCGGCCGGCGTGGGCTTCCACAAATTTTTCGCTCTGCACAAACATGCCCCCGGAGCCGCAGCAGGGATCGAATACCCGGCCTTCGTAGGGTTCCAGCATTTCCACTAACAGTTTTACAATGCTTTCCGGGGTGTAGAACTGCCCGCCCTTGCGCCCCTCCGCTAAAGCGAATTGCCCCAGGAAATATTCATAGACGCGACCCAGCACGTCCTGGCTCTGCGCCCTGGCAGTGCCGAGGGCAACCGTGCCGATGAGGTCGATTAAGCCGCCGAGACTGGCTTTATCCAGGTTAGGCCGGGCATACACTTTGGGGAGCACTCCTTTGAGGGTGGGATTTTCCCTCTCGATCTCCACCATCGCTTCATCCAGGTATTTGCCGATCTCCGGCTGTTTGGCAACGGATTGCAGGTAAGACCAGCGGGCTTTTTCCGGTACGAAGAAGATGTTCTCGGCGCGGTATTCGTCTTTGTCGTTCAGCGCCTCGTAGCGGGCGGTGGGTTCCTTGATATACCAGTCGCTCCGGGGATTCTCGAAAACGGCTTTGAGTTGGAAATGCTTTTCTTCGAAGGCATCGGAAATATATTTGAGGAATATCAGGCCGAGCACAATGTGCTTGTATTCCGCGGCGTCCATATTTTTGCGCAGCTTATCCGCCGCAGACCAGAGTTTTTTTTCCAAGCTTTGATCGGTGCTGTTTTTGTTATTCGCCATGCGAAGTTTGCTCCCCAGGGTAAATGCTCAACGCTTCTTTCCTCAATGCCGGGATAACCACGTAATGTATGGTGAGAATATAGAAATCGGCAAAGATTGAAACAATGACATAAATCAGCTTAGAGTGTGTTTGGAAATTCGCCACAAATCAAAGTAGTTTTTCGCAGGAGAAAGGGGGTGATGCGCCGCCTCCCTATCCCCTAACGCTCCTTTCCCTCAATTATCCTGTAGCAAATTCGCGCCCGTAAAACTATATTCAGGCAATCGAAAACATCTTGAAAAGCGCCGAACCTCTTCGCTCACCCCTCTCCTTCCTTTTTCCTTTTTACTTCTTCCTTGCCCTGAAATCCACTTCCGTATCGCGCAACTCCCCGAATGCCTCCCCATATTTTTCCGTTTTGCATTTCCCAACCGTTTTCCGTATTTTCTCCTGCCAAATTCGGAGGATCATGATGAACGCTGCCGGAATCATTCGTTTTCCGGTTTTTTGTTTGCTGGCCCTGCTTGCCCTGGCGAGTGCGTTGGCCGCGCAGGAGATCGTGGTATATTCCCTTCCCCAGGAAAAAGCTGACGCCGGCCTGAAAGAACGCCTGGACTGGGAAATCCCCTCCCGGCAGTGGATTCCCCTCAACGGCCTGTGGCGGCTGAAACACCCCGAAACCGGGGAAGCCGTGGGCAGCGTGCACCTTCCCTGCACCTTCCGGGGAGCGGAGCGGTTAGTATTTGAAAAGACATTCGACCTGGAGCGGAAACCGGGCTGCCGCTACGAGCTGCACTTAGGTTCCACGAGTGGCCGGGTGCGGGTTTGGCTGAACGACTCCTTAGTGTACCGCGACAGTAAGGATCATTACCCGGTCTCCATCACCCTCCCCTATGAGTTGCTGCACGGGGGGCAGAATACCCTGGCCGTCTCGGTGCGGCCGGGCAACCGCCGTTTTTCGGATTTACCGGGATTCCTGCCCGTAAACATGCCCCGGGCGGACACCGGTTTTTTGACCCCCATTTACCTGGAAATCAAGCCGCCGCTGTGCGTGGAAACCATCCGCGCCTCCGTAAACCCGGGCGATTCTCTCCTGATCCCCCGTGGGAGCGTTTCTTTCAGCCGCCCCATCCCGGCCGGGGGGCAATTCCGGGTTCGCATCAGCTATCTTTCTTCCGATTCCTCGGGAACCGCTTCACCCAAAACGCTGCTGAGCCAGGAGATCCCGGTCAAAGATCAGGCTATCGGCGAAATGGCGCTCCCGGCCTGGCCGCTGCAATCCTTGCAGCCCTGGAGCCCGGAGCAGCCCCTGCGCTACTGGATCGAGGTGAGCATCGACAGCGCCGGGCAGGCGCTGGACCTGCTGCGGCGTCCCCTGGCGATTCGCGCGGTTCAGGCCGAAAACCGGGAATTTTTCTGGAACCGCGAGCACCGCATCGTCAAGGGAATCAACTACGTGTACCAGAACGCCGAAGGCTCCCAACTATTCGACCCGGAGCTGGCGCGGAAGGATCTACAGGACATCAAACGGCGGGGATTCAACGCCGTGCGGGTGATTCTGCACCCCCTGCCGGAAGCGTTTTACCGCCTCTGCGACGAAGTGGGGCTGCTGTGCTTCCAGGACCTTCCCATCTCCCTGGTTCCGGCCCGCATTCCCGAAGCTTCCGCCGCGTCCGGCTCCCCGGGAGCAGAAGGGATAGTTTCGCAAAGCCGCAAGACCTTGCAGCGCTGGCAGGAGTATTACCGGTATCTCACCGCCCTGGCGGAGCGTTATAACTCCCTGGCCGCCATCGGGGTGGCTTTTTCCCTGGACGGGGAATCGCCCTTGCAGCGTCAGCGGCTGCGAATATTGCTCGACCACCTGGGCGGATCACGCCCGCTTCCCCGGTACGTTTCCAGCCTCGTTCCGCTGCCGGCGCGCCCGAACGACCCGGCCGGGCAGGAAATCGCCGGTTTGCTGGATTTCCAAATCGTGGAGATCGTACAGCGCAACGAGATCGAAGCGGAATTCCAAAAAGTGTACGCCGCCCTGGAACAGCAGCTTTTCTTCCCCTCCGCGTATTCCAAGGCGCTCTCCTACCGGATCGATTCCACCACGGTAACCTTCGACCTTCTGCAAATCCACGATTTTTATGACAAGCTGACCCGCAACAAGCTCCCCGGCGAATTCGAAGGGCATTTTATCCCCACTTACAATGATTTCTACTTAGAGCTTCCCTCGGTGCAGAACGGCCTGAAGGGGGAATTCGAGTATAACCGGGTGGGACTGGTAGATATCAAGCGGCAGGCGCGGGACATTTCCCCGCCCTCGCAAACGGAGAATATTTTTTCTCCCCCGGAAATCGGGATGGTGTACGAGGAAAAAGCCGCCCGTTCCTTTTTGTACATCCTGATCGGTTTCCTCAACCTGGTGCTGTTCCTGATCTCCTACAACCGCTACCGGGTTTTCCGGCAAAACCTGTCCTACAGCATCCGCAAACCGCACGGTTTCTTTGTAAATCTCCAGGAACGCATTTCCCTGCCCTTCAAACAGTCTTTCTTCTTGTTAATGGCCATCGCCCTCAACGGGGCGATCATTTACAGTTCCGTAGCCTATTTTTTTCGCAGCAACTTACTGTTCGATTACCTGCTCTCGCTGATTTTTTACGTCCCTTTCCAAAAGCAGCTCGCGGCCCACTTAGTATGGAACCAGCCGGTCTTTCTGGTGGCTGTAACCGTTGCGATCATTTTGATTTTTTATCTTCTGGCGCTGGCGATCAAGGTTCTTTCCCTGTTGGGCGCGAACCGGGTACGCTTCAACCAGGCGCTGACCGCCACCATCTGGGCCGCCTCTCCTTTTGCCATTTTACTGCCCTTAGGCATTTTTATGTACAGCATTCTCCTCACCATGAAATCCTATTGGATTCTCTCCGGGGTGCTGTTATATTTTCACGTTTGGGTCTATTTTCGCTGGATCAACGCTTTGCGGGTCTTAACCGACCGGTTGTATTTCCGGGTTCTCCTGGGGTTTACGGTGCTGTTCCTGCTCTTCCTGGGGGGCGCCGCTTATCTTTACAATCAACATTACAACGCCTGGGAGCATTTGCAGTTTGTGTACCATTTGTATGAGTTTACGAAGTAGTAAGAAGTGGCAAGTGGCAGCAAGGAGACTTCTCACCTCCCATTTCTTACTTGCAACTTTTTACTTGCAACTTCTTACTCACCACTCAATTTTCGCAATTCAGTATAACCAAACATAGATGTATTTAGCAAAATTAGACATTTTCGGATTCAAATCTTTTGCCCAGAAGACCGCCTTTACCTTCAATGACGGGCTGACCGGCATCATCGGGCCGAACGGATGCGGCAAGAGCAACGTGGTGGACGCCATCCGCTGGGTGTTAGGGGAACAGCGCCCCTCGGTGCTGCGCTGCGACCGCATGGAAAACCTGATCTTCAACGGCACCGCCACCCGCAAAGCGTTAGGGCTGGCGGAAGTGTCCATGCACATCGAAAACACTAAAAATATCCTCCCTTCCGAATACAGCGAGATCAAAATTACCCGCCGACTCTACCGCTCCGGGGAGAGCGAATACCTGATCAACAACCAGCCTTCCCGCTTGATGGACATCATCAACCTCTTTGCCGATACCGGCATGGGGGCGGACGCCTATTCGGTGATCGAGCTGAAAATGGTGGAGCAAATTCTCAGCGATAACGCCCAGGAGCGCCGCCGCCTCTTTGAAGAAGCCGCGGGGATCAAAAAATACAAGGCCCGCCGCAAATCCGCCCTCAACAAGCTGGAAACCACCCAGCAGGAGCTTACCCGGCTGGATGACATCCTGGCCGAGGTGCAGAAAAACGTCAACTCCCTCTCCCGCCAGGTGGGCAAAGCGCAGCGCTACCACGAATACAAGCAGCAGCTCAAAGAAAAAGAGCTGTTCTTTTCCTATTTGAAAATCCACTCCTACCGCAACCAGTTGCAGCCCCTGGAAACGGAACTGGAACAAGTGAACCATTCCAGAAATGCCCTGGGGACAGAATTGCACAAAATGGAAGCGGAGATGGAGAAGCAGCAGGCCCAGGCCGTGGAGGCGGAGCAATTGTACCGCCAGAAAGCCGCGGCGCTGCACCAAAAAGATGAAGCGATCACGGAGTTGCAGAACCGCCGGCAACTGCGCCGGCAGAAAATCGAATCCTTGCAGGAGGCCGTCGCGGCGTACCGCCAGGAGATCGAATTGCAGCGCCAAAAACTTCAACAATTGGCCGCGGAGCGGCAAACCCTGCAAACCGGCTTAGAAGAAACCCGCCGGGAAATGGACGCCGCCCAGCAGCGCTACCGGGAATTCGCCAACCGCCAGCTGGAAGGGGAGAACCACTACCAGAAGCTGCGGGAGGAGCACCAGCGCTTTGTGCAGGCCAATTTGCAGGAATTGCAGCAATCCACCGCGGTCAAAGAAGCGTACCAGAAAATTCTGATCGAAAAGCAGAACCTTTCCGAGCGGCTGGCCAAAACGACGGCCTCCCTGGAAAAAGTGCAAATTGAGCGGCGGCAGCGGGAAGAAACCCTGCGGGTTTTGGAGAAATCCCTGCACGAAAGCCGCGCCGAGGGAGAAACTTACCGGCAGGAAACCGCCCACCTGGAAAAAACCCTCGCGGGGCTGCGCGAGTCCCGGGAAACGCTGCGCAACGAGATCAACCGCGAGGAGGGGAACCTGGAAAAGCTGCACAGCCGCAAAGATTTTCTGGAAAACCTGATCCGCAATTACGAAGGATTCTCCCAGAGCGTGCAGTACGTGATGGCCCGTAAATCCGAGTACGCCGGGGTGGTGGATACCCTGGCGAACTTAGTGGATTGCGCCGCGGAGTACCGCCCGGCGCTGGAAAGCTACCTGGCGGAAGTCTCCAACTACCTGGTGGTGGAAGCCCTGGAAACCGCCCGGGATATCCTGCAACACCTGCGCAGCCAGGGCAAGGGACGGCTGACCTTAGTGCCCCTGCCGCTATTGAATTCCGAAAATCATTCTCCCGGGGCGAAAACGCTCCCTGCCAACGGCAAAGCGCTCCCGCTCAAACAGATCGTTACCTATTCCGCGCCGTATGAAAAGCTGTTCGATTTCCTGTTCGACTCCGTGTACTTAGTGGCGGACCTGGACGCGGCCATCACCCTGCGCCGGGAGCATCCCCACCTGACCTTTGTGACCCGGGAGGGAGATATTCTGGAGCACTGGGGGAACCTGACCGGCGGCGCGGCCGCCAACCAGGTGGGGCTGATCGGCCGCCAGGACCAATATCGCAAGCTCCTGGATGAACTGGAAACCCTGCAAAACCGCCTCTCCGCCCACCGCGAAGAATTGGAGGCCAATACCCGGCGACTGCAGCAGGCGGAGCAAAAATTAGGAGAATTTGCGGAACTGCAAAATTCCCTGCGGGAGCAAATCTTCGACCTGGAAAAGAAGACCGACCAGCTAAGCTACGAGCTAAACCGCTTAGCTGAAACCGCCCGCGACCTGGAGGCGGAAGCGGCGCAGCAGGGCGATTCCTTGCAACAGTCGGAAGAGCGGGAGACCGCTTTACTGCCGGGCATCCGGGCGCTGCAAGAAAAACAGGAAGCTTACCAGGCGCAGGAAAAAACCGCCCTGGCCGCGGTGCAGGAAGCGGAACAGCGCTTCAAAGAACTGACCAAAGCCACCCAGGAGCAGCAAATCCTTTACCTGAACCTGGCCTCCCGGGAGAAAGAGCTGCTGCAACAGTTGCAATTCATCGACCAAAGCGAGCGGGAAGCAGTGGATTACCAGGGCGACCGGGAGCGTAAGATCCTGGAGAACCAGGCGCAGGCCGAAGCGCTGCAGAAGGAAAATCTTCAGATCGAGGGGGGATTGGAGAGCGCCTACCGGGAGCGCGACGGCGCGGAACAGCAGAAAAACGAGATCGAGAAGCAGGTTCAGGAGCTGCGCGCCCACATCCAGGCCGCTGAAGTGGAGCTGAAAAAACGCCAGAAATTATGGAACCAGGCCCGCGAGCGGATTCAGGAATTGGAGCTGCGCATCAAAGAATTGCAGGTGAAGTTAGCCAACGTCAACGAGCAGGTGGTGGAAAAATACGGCCCCGCGGCGCTGGAATTCGATATCAAATCTCTCGACCCCGCGCTCAGCCTGGCGGAAGTGCAAACCGCCATCGACGAATTGAAAGACAAATTGGAGCGCTTAGGCGACGTGAATCCCCTGGCCATCAAAGAGCACGAGCAGGAAAAAGAACGCCTGACCTTCCTGACCACCCAGCGCGACGACCTGCTCTCGGCGCGGGATCAACTGTTAGAAACCATCCAGAAACTGAACACCACGGCGCGGAAGCAGTTCATGGATACCTTTAAAATGATCGAAACGAATTTTCAGCGGGTTTTCCAGGAATTCTTCGAGGGCGGGAAGGCGGAGTTGATGCTCATCGAAAGCCGCGATCCGTTAGAGGCCAATATCGACATTTCCGTCACCCACAAAGGCAAGCAGCTGAACACCCTCTCGCTGCTCTCCGCGGGGGAGAAAACCCTCACCGCCATCTCCCTGCTCTTTGCCATCTACCTCGTCAAACCCAGCCCTTTCTGCATTCTCGACGAGGTGGACGCGCCTTTAGACGACGTGAACATCGGGCGCTTTACCAAAGCCCTGAACCTGTTTGCCCGGGATACCCAGTTCATACTGGTTACCCACAATAAAAAAACCATGGAAGCGACCGATTCCATATACGGCGTGACCATGGAAGAGCAGGGAGTTTCCAAAGTAGTTTCGGTGAAATTCGAGTGAGAAGGAACCAAAGCAAGAGGTTGGGCATTTGTAAGGAGGTTGAAACAAGTTAAAAGGAAGAAAATGCGCCGGGTTTGCGCCAGGATGAGGGGTTGCCCGGTTCGATGTGGAAAAGAGAGGGCATTTACCGGAGAGTCGATTATGAAACCATTTCTACACTACCTGGCCGGTTTCGCCGTATTGTTGTTTTTTATGGGCGCATTGCGGAGCCAGCAGCCCCAGTTCTTTCCCTTGAACGTGAGCTACGCGTTATTCAATGCCCAGGGGAGTGAAGAATACGTGGAATTCTACATTGCTTTTCTGCAACGGAATTTGCGTTACGTACCAGCGGACAGCGGTTATGCAGCCCATTTCACGCTCCAGCTCGAAGTTCGCAACCAGGAGACGGTTGCATACAGCGAAACCCAGCCTTTTGTCAATCGGATACGCACCCTTGAGGAAATCCGCCCCTACAGCGAATTACAGCACCTTTTTCTCTGTAAGCTTCCCCCCGGCAAATATTCCGCTTCTATTGCGTTAACGGACCCGGAATCCGGCGCCCGCGGCGAATACCTGATGGACCTGGAGGTAAAACCTTTTCAGGATAACCAGCCGGTTCTAAGCGACATTCAATTAGCGGAAAAAATTTCCAAAGCGGAAGAAAAAACCAGGTTTTACAAAAACGGGCTGGAAATCATTCCCAATCCTGCCGGGGTGTACACCCTGGTGCAACCCATGCTGTATTACTACGCCGAAGCATATAACCTCCCCTTTTCCGAAATCGAGCCGGGCACTTATACGGTCGATTCCTACATTACCGACAGCCAGGGCAGCGTGGTGCGCACTTTTCCTCAAAAGAAGAAGCAAAAGGCCGGCAACAGCGCGGTGCTGGTGGGGGGCCATAACATTGTCACTTTGAATTCCGACGCCTATTTCCTTAACCTTCAATTCACCGATGACCAGACCGGCCAGACGGTGAAGAAAACCCAGCCTTTCCGAATGTTCAAACCCTCGAAAGAGCAGTTGGACGTGGCCGAACGCACCCGGGCCGTTACCGCGGAGCTTATGGCAACCTATTATTCCCGGCTCAGCGAAGCAGAAATGGACCAGGAATTCGACAAGGCGAAATATATTGCCAGCAACGACGAAAAGAAGATTTTCAAAAATCTGAATGCCAAAGGGAAGATCGAATTTCTGGTAGAATTCTGGCGGCAGCGCGACGCCGACCCCAATACTCCCCAAAACGAATTCAAGATCAAGTACTTTGAAATGGTAGAATACGCCCAGGTGAATTTCCGCACCAAATTCAAAGAGGGCTGGAAAAGCGACCGCGGGCGGGTTCTGCTGATGTACGGTTTTCCTGACGACATCGAGCGCAGCCCCTCCGAGAGCGGGAAAAAACCCTACGAAATGTGGACCTACAACTCCCTGGACGGGGGGAGCATTTTTGTGTTTGCGGATTTACGAGGGTTTGGGGAGTATGAATTGCTGCATTCCACCTACCGGAAAGAATTGAACCAGCCGGACTGGCAGCGGCAGGTCGAGGTGCAGCACGACAACAATGCCTTCCGGTAGCGGGGGAGCGGTGGGGGTATAGGGTGCGAGGCTCCGTGTTCCCTATACCTTATCCTCCCCCCACCCATGAAGCTCTCGAAAGGTCTGCAAAACTTTTTGGTACTGGTTTTCCAGGTTGAAATTTTCCCGCGCTTTCTGCTGCCCGGCCGCGGCAACGCGCTTCCGCAAATCCGGCTCCAGGTATAACCGCTTCAAAGCCTGCGCCAGGGAAGCGGCGTTCCAGGATTCGAATAACAGGCCGGTCTGCCCATGGTCGATAATCTCCGGCACCCCCCCGGCGTCGCTGCCGATCACCGGAATTCCCACCTGCATCGCTTCGATCAACACCAGCCCGAAGGTTTCCCGTTTAGTGGTCAGCGCCAGCGCGTCCAAACAGGCCATCAATTCGTAAGGCCGGGGATAAAAATCCCGGAAGCGTACCTGCGCGGCCAGCCCGTTTTCTTCCACGAATTGCTGCAACCCGGTCAGATATTCCGGCTCGAAGGCCTCCCCCACGATGAGCGCGTGCAGGCGAATCCCCTCGCGGTTGAGCAGGTGAAGCGCCTCTAACAGCAGGTGCTGCCCTTTGAATTCGCTGATCCGCCCTAACAAGCCCACCACGAACTCTCCCGCGATCCCCAACTCCTTTTTCAACCCTGCAATCGCCTCCGGATCAACCGGCGGCGGCGCGGCCACCCCGTAGTAAATCTGGTGAATGCGCTCCGCGGGGAGCGGCAAATTTTCCCGCGCCTGCCGGGCGATGTATTGGGTAATGGCGATGAACCCGTCCATCGCCCCGTAAACGAAGCGGTGGTAGGGATCGAATTTCTTGCCCGGCAGGCTCATCTGCCGGGTATGGAACAATCGAAATGGACGTTTGGAGAAGCGTTTGGAGAAGCGTTTGGCCAGCGCCGTTAGCGGCAGGTCATACTTCCAGTGCACGTGAACGATATCGACCGCCTGCGCTTCGATGAATTTTGCCAGCAGGCGGGCTTTGGCGAG
Organism: uncultured Calditrichaceae bacterium; assembly: GCA_964522165.1. GTDB lineage: Bacteria > Calditrichota > Calditrichia > RBG-13-44-9 > J075 > JABWBP01. The sequence goes on along the minus strand of CAZFVV010000023.1, from coordinate 27,607 downwards.
GGGAAATTTGCCGGCTTTGGCCGGAAAAGTGAGCAGCGGGGCATTCAGCGCCGCCAGGGCGCGGTGCAGGCGGGTATTTTCCTGCACCGCCGCACAGGGGGCGCAATCGGCCCGGCGGGCAAGCCAGGCGGTAAAATCCCGCATGTGTATTTCCAGCCCGCCGAAGTCGGGAGAGAGGCAGAGTTCTAAGATTTTCATCGTAAACGTAAATGGAGTGCAAAATTCATTTTGCACTTACCGTGCAGAATAAATTCTGCACTCCTTCAGGGGAAATTTGCCGGCCCCCCGGCC
>CAZFVV010000023.1:0-27216 GCA_964522165.1 uncultured Calditrichaceae bacterium | reverse complement strand
CAGGGGGCGCAATCGGCCCGGCGGACAAGCCAGGCGGTAAAATCCCGCATGTGTATTTCCAGCCCGCCGAAGTCGGGATAGAGGCAGAGTTCTAGGATCTTCATCGTAAACGTAAATGGAGTGCAAAATTCATTTTGCACTAACCGCGCAGAATAAATTCTGCACTCCTTCTATGCTCAGCGCAGCAGCAGCATTTTACGGGCCTGCGCCGCGTTTCCGGCGCTCAGGCGATAGATGTAAATTCCGCTGGCAACCGGCGTTCCGGCGTCATTTCTGCCGTCCCAGGTTGCCCGGTACGCGCCGGGCGCCTGGCTGGCTTCGACCAGGGTGCGCACTTTCTGCCCCAGGGAGTTGTAAATCGCCAGCTCCACGTGGCTGATCGCTGAAAGCTGATAGCGGATCGCCGTTTCCGGGTTGAAGGGATTGGGATAGTTCTGGAACAGTTGGAAACCCTCCGCCAAAAAACCGTTCAACGGTTCGATGCCGGTGGGCGGGTTGTCCCAGAACGCCTGGGCGCTGTCCGCGCTGGCGTTCAGCTCCGCCTGGCTGGCCGCGCCGATCACCGCAAAGGCCACCACCACCGCCCCCTGCGCCGGGATGCTCAGGGGGCCGGTTCCCAGGATAGTCGAAATATCCACATTATCCAGCGATTGGGTTTGAATGCCCCCGCTCAGGAAGTTCCACTTTTCCTGGTTGGTGAAACCGTCATATAGTTCCGCGGGATTATCAATAGAGCGATAGGTCGCCGCGGCGTTCCCGGTGAGCAGCCGGGTGGCGGCAATCTTCGAAGGACTGGAAGCGGAATTGAGCGCGTATCCCATCTTCCGGGAGGCGTCGTAGCGGGCGTAATCATTGGCGGTGAGATTGATATCCCAGTCGAAAAACAGCCCGGCGTAAAGATTGGAAACCGCGCTGTTGTTATTGTTCACGATGGTGTATTTGAAGATCACGAAATCCTGGAACTGGGGGCGATCATCGGCGAAGGTTTCCTGCAGCACCGAAATGCCGATAGGTGACGCCGCGACGGAATCTACCAGCAGAACCGAGCCTTCTTCATGGGCAATAACGCCGGGAGAGATGATAGAGATCTGCTCTCCCGCGCCGGCCCGGAAATCCTCGTCCTGGGTCTGGCCGTCGGCCCCGCGAACGCAGTCGGAGATTTTCGTAACCCCGGTAGCGATCAGCAGCCCGCCTTCGAAGAGGTAATTGTCGCTGTCATGCACAAAACCCACCCCGGGGGTGCCGTCAAAGCCGGTAAACCCGATATTTCCTTCCAGGGTGATGGAGGCCTGCACCGTGCCGGTGTTGTGGGTTATAAACGGCGGGGGATTTACGGTCAGGGTGAAAAAATCGCGGTCGCTATAAGCACCGCTGCTCAGCACGGTCACGAAGCGGAGAATGTAGCCGTCCGGGGTTCCGTTGGCCACGGTAAACTGGAAATTCGCGCTCTCCACCCCGCCGGAAGCGATGGAGGGGATGGTAGCGTTGGCGCTGGTAACGGTGATGTTGTTATCCGATTCGGTAAGGTTCACCGTCACGCTACCGGTCCCGGCCAGGTAGTTGATAAACTGGATGGTGAGGTCGATGGTCTCCCCGGCGTTGATGATCCCGTTGCCGCCGCTGTCGGTAAAAGAAACCTCCTTGATGCGTACCGAGGGGATGGTAAAATCGGTCACCGCCCGCAGGGCGTTGATGCGCCCCTTGCCCAGCCTGCCGGAAAAGGCCGGGTTCGCCGCATCGATGGGGTCGCAGGTCACCCGCACCTGCTCGCGCAATTGATCGACCGTGTAGCCGGGATTCAGGGTCTTCACCAAACCGGCCAGTCCCGCGGCCATGGGGCTGGCCATGGAGGTGCCGGACCAGAACGCGGATTGATACCCGTTATTGGGAACGGTGCTGTAAATATTCACCCCGGGGGCAAAAACATCCACGGTGACCCCGTAATTGGAGAAACTGGCTTTGGTATCGTTGGCGGTGCCGGTGGCGCCGACCGCCAGCACGTTTTTGTAATTCGAGGGGTAATGGGGGTTTTGATCATTGTCGTTGGAAGCGTTTCCGGCCGCCGCCACTACCAGCGCACCGTTGGCGTACGCAAAATTGATCACGTCCTGCTCCAAACTGGAAGGATTTCCCAAACCGCCCCAACTGCAATTGATGATCTGCGCCCCGTTGGCCGCGGCGTAAGCGATCCCGTCGTACCCGTAGGCGATGGAGCGGTCCGAAGAGGGGCTGCCGGCGTTGATGGGCATTACCACGCAATTCCAACTGATACTGGCCACCCCGATGGTGTTGTCGGTAACCGCCGCGGCGGTTCCGGCCACGTGGGTTCCGTGCGAGGCGTTCTGCGGAGTATTGGGCAGGCCGGTGGGATCGTTGCTGTTATTGGCGAAGTTCCAGCCGCGAACGTCGTCGGTGAACCCGTTTCCGTCGTCGTCGATGCCGTTGTTGGGGATTTCGTCGGCGTTATTCCAGATATTCGCCAGCAAATCCTGGTGGTCCCAATCGCTGCCCCCGTCCACCACGGCTATGACCACGCTGCCCGCCGCGCCCTTTACCACGTCCCAGGCCGCGGGGGCCTGCACGTGGGCAAACTGCGGCATGGAGGCGTAGAGCGCGTCGTTGGGAATGTCGCTGATTTCATAGATGTACCTGGGTTCGGCGTATTCAACGTTGGGATTGGCAGCAAAGGCCCGGGCGACTTCCAGTGCGGAGGCGTTCCCGGCATAAAAAACGTTGTAAATGCTCTCCATGGCCACGGAGCGGTCGATACCCGGGCGAATGAAACTCGCTTTCACGAATTGCTTCATCACCGTCGCCCGGTAGCGGTTTAGCAACGCGTCGATAGAGGCGATCCCGGTGGCCGCCGCCTCTTCTCCAAAACTGCGGCGGTCTTTGAATTTTACCGCCACCACGTTGGGCAAAAAAGCTCTATTCTCAGCTAAAACCGTTTGGGGTGATTTAGCGGAAGCCGCGGGAGAAACGGATTTGCCATTTCCCGCGATGGCCGTGAAGGTAATGGCTGCGGCGCAGAAAATCGCCCGCATTGCAATATGGAACCTGCCTTGCATGATTGATCCTTTCGGTTTGGTTGGAATGGTTGCGGTACTTATCAAGGTTTAAAATTAGTGTTTTGGGAGTCGGCGCGGTTCAAGTGCGCAAGTGTTTCCGAAAGGAACCGAGCACGCGGCAAGTTACTTGAACACTTCGCTTCAAAAACTCCCCCAATAACCCTTAATGAGTATGTTTTCCCCCGCCGCCGGAATACGGCCGGGAAGCCCCAAAATACTCAGGCCGGGCAGTTTTTCCAACAGCAAATTTTCCCCCGGCCGCCTTCTACCCGCTTGAAAAACACATTCATTTTTGTTGAGGTAAAACACAACAAATTTTTGAATCTTCCGAAATTTATGCTCCGGTCTTTGACCCGATGGTGTCTTAAAACAGAGAGAAAAAAGTGATTTTGCCGCTACATCTTTCCGGAAGGCGGGGTACCCGGCGCAGCTCGCAGGCGCTTTAACCCCTCTCTTCCGGGCGAAGGCAGAAGGAGATCAACATGATAATATGCAGTAAATGCGGCGCTCCCAACCCGGAGATCAATTTATTCTGCAAAAAATGCCACTATACGTTTCCCAGGGAGAAAAATCCCCGGCAATTCCCAAACGGCAGCCGGAACGCCCCGGAAATCCGGCGGCCCATGGGCGCCGCCGCGGCGCAGACGCTTTCCCGCCCGGCGCCGGAGGCGGCCGTCGCGGAAGCAATCCCCATTCCCCGGGCCATTCCCGCCGAGGATGTAGCGGCAGCGCCCCCGGTAAAGCCGGCCGCGCCGGTTCACCCGCCTCGCCCGAAAGATGCGCCCCACTCGCGACGCCGCCCGGCCGCAATCAGCCGGAAGGCGCTCTACGCCGGCCTGGGCGCAGTTGCCGCCGCGATACTTCTTTTTGCCGCCTATCGCCTTCTCTTCCCCGCCGAAACTCGCACCGCGCCCGGCGCCGGGCAGTTCTATTCCCGCGCCGAGCAGCTCTTTGAGGAGCAACAGTACTCCCAGGCCCGGCAGGCGTACCAGCAGTTTCTCATCGCCTTCCCGGGAGATGCCCTGACGCTCGCGGCAAAGAGCCGCATCGATGAGATCAACGCCATTTTTCAGGATCAGGAAATCGAAAAGAAGCAGCAAGAAGAACAGATCGAGGCGTTGATGGCGCAGGCCAAACAGGCTTTCGAGCGCCGGCAATATCTGGCTCCTGCAAAAAATAACGCCGTCGCCTATCTGCAACAGGTGCTGGCAGTCGCACCGGACCACCCCGGGGCCTTGGAAATGCAAAAATCCATTCTCGATTTTTACCGGGAAAAAGCCGCGGCGGCGGAAAAAAACCGGCGCTACCGGGAAGCGCAGCGATATTATGAGAACGTTCTGGCCATCCAGCCCAATGACCCCGCGGCGCTGGCGCAGCTAAAAGCCGTGCAAGAAGCGCTCGCTCCCCGGCGCGCCCCGGCGGCCTCGCCGCCTTCCAGCGCTTCGGTAACCCCCAAAACCGAACCGATTTCCCCGAAACCCCAATCGGCCTCCCCGAAAACCGCTTCGGTATCGACAGCAGGCGGCATTGCAGCCGCGAAACCGGTTCCGGAAACGAAACAAACCGCTGCTACCCCGCCTAAAACGGGGCCGCAATCCACTCTCCCGGCGGCGGGCGGCGGGGCGGCCGCTTTCCAGGCCGCGGCGAATACTCCGAAAACCCCGGCAACGCCTCCAAAAACGGGGCCGCAATCCACTCCCCCGGCCGCGGGCGGCGGGGTGACCGCTTCCCAGGCCACGGCGAATACTCCGAAAACCCCGGCAACGCCTCCAAAAACGGAACCGCAATCCACTTCCCCGGCCGCGGCAGGCGGGGCGGCCGCTTCCCAGGCCGCGGCGAATACTCCGAAAGCCCCGGCAACGCCTCCAAAAACGGAGCCGCAATCCACTCCCCCGGCGGCAGCGAACCCTTCACCGGCCGCACAACCGGTTTCCGGCGCCGCGCAGGGGGGTGAAATCGCCCTCGTTACCGACGCCCTGATCACCAAGGAGTATCTCCACAAAGAGAAACCGGTTCCCCCGGCGGACTTCAAAGGCGCGGTGCTGGTATTGGCGGAATGTATCGTGGGAGTAAGCGGGGAGGTGGAATCGGTTACGGTCATCTCCGCCGGCAACGATCCGCGCTTAAGCGATCTAACCGTCGCTGCCCTGAAAAAATATCGCTATAAACCGGCCAGCTATAACGGCAACCCGGTGCGCTTCAAGACCATCGAAGCGGTGAAATTTGCCAAAAAATGAATCCCGTTATACTCGTGGAGGGTTTCTACTCGTTGCTAAACTCTGTTTAGCAACGCACTAACAGACGAAACTCAGTTTCGTCTGTTAGTGCGCTCCATCCCGGCGTTCCGCATAGTCGTAAACCTTATCAAGTTTTGCGGTGGATATTTGTAAAATTCCCCTCCTTTGGCAAGGAGGGGACAGATTTACGACGCGTCCAGCCACGAAGTGGCGGCTACGCCGCGAGTAAATCAGGGGGGGGTTACGCGAGATTGCCCTCCTGCTCATCCCTTTAGCTTCAGCGCCAGCCGCGCCACCCGCTCTCCCAAACGCCGGGCGTCATCCAATTCATGCTCGCTGATGCCGGGATCCGGCGCATCCGTCACCGCCGAGGCCCCAAAAGTGCCCCAGCTTTCATATAACGGCCCCGCCACGATCATCCCGTTGTTAAGCATGGCCAGCAGCAGGGAATTGATGGTGGTTTCCCGGCCGGCGGTCAACCCTCCCCCGGCGGCGAACGCTCCTCCCACTTTATCGAACAGGTTCAGGTTCTGCGCATACCAGTCGTCGATGAACTGCTTGACCGGCGCGGCCATGTTGGCGTAATACACCGGGGAGCCGATGATCAACCCGTCGGCGCTTTCCACGTCCGCCCGGGCTACTTCCGCCACGGTTTTCAGCAGCGTTTCCACGCCTTCAACTTTTCCGGCGCCTTCGGCAACCGCGCGGGCCATTTTTTCGGTGTTCCCGGTGGCGGAGAAATAGACGATCAGCACCCGGGTCTTTTTCGTTTGCGCAACCGGCCCCCCGGCGCCATTTTCGGCGCCGGGAAAGAGCATCAACCCGGCCAGAACGCAAAAGCTGATCGTGAAGGTAAACACCCGTGGTACTTTTTTCATGAGCATGCTCCTTAATTTGCGGGTTCAAAGAGCGCCGCTACCGCCCCGGCCGGGTCCTGGATGACGCAAAACCGCCCGAAACTGCCCATTTCTTTGGGCGCTGCGATGATTTTACCCCCCAGCGCGATGCAGCGGGCGACGCTCTGCTCCAAATCTTTCACGGTAATATAAATCAGCCATTGGGGAGGAAGACCGGCGTTGACCCCCCGGGCGTGGCAAATCCCGGCTACGGGCTGGCCGCTCTCCGGCGAGGTCATACTATAGTCGCTGTAGCCGCCCATGTCCACCGGCTCGAACGTCCAGCCCGCCACTTCGCTATAGAAATTTCGAACCGCTTCGGCGTTGGGCGCGGTCAGGTCGGCCCAGGTAATCGAACCGGCGGCAGGTTTATTGGCCTGGCTCATGGTTGTTCTCCTGTTGGGGTTGAGAGGGGTGGGATAATTTAGAACCTATCCGAACGCGATGCAGAGCATCGCGCAACTCGTTCCAACGGAGACCGTTGGAACGAGCGCGCTCTGCCGGACATCAGAAAGTAATTTAACCGCGGCGGCGATTTACACCAGCCCGTGATCGAGCATCGCGTCCGCCACCTTCAGGAAGCCGCCGATGTTGGCCCCGTTGACGTAATTGCCGGGAGTGCCGAACCGCTCCGCTACTTCCACGCAGGTTTTGTGGATGCTCTTCATGATGTTGTGCAGGCGGTTGTCCACTTCTTCCCGGCTCCAGGGTATTCTCATACTGTTCTGCGACATTTCCAGGCCGGATACCGCCACCCCGCCGGCGTTGGCCGCTTTGCCGGGACCATACAGAATGCGGTTTTCCAGGAACACGTTCACCCCTTCGATGGTGGTGGGCATGTTCGCGCCTTCGGAAACCACGTACACCCCGTTCTTGACCAGGTTTTGGGCGTCTTTGCCGTTGATTTCGTTCTGGGTGGCGCTGGGGAAAGCGCAATGGCCCTTGTGGTTCCAGAGCGGGTTGTAATCCTGGGTGGGATCTACCGGGGTGTACAGCGCGGTTTTATACTTATCCGCATATTCTTTGATGCGGCCGCGGCGCACGTTTTTCAGGTTCATCACGTAATCTAACTTTTCCCGGGTGATGCCGGCTTCGTCGTAAATGTAGCCCGCGGAATCGGACAGGGTCACCACCTTCGCGCCTAAGTCGAGCAGTTTTTCCACGGTGTATTGCGACACGTTGCCGGAGCCGGAAACCAGGCAGGTTTTGCCTTCTAAGGTCTCGCCGCGGGTGGTGAGCATTTCCGCGGCAAAATAGACCGCCCCGTAGCCGGTGGCTTCCGGGCGGATGAGGGAGCCGCCCCAGTTCAATCCCTTTCCGGTCAACACCCCGGTAAATTCATTGCGCAGTTTTTTGTACTGCCCGAACAGGAAGCCTATTTCCCGCGCCCCCACCCCGATGTCCCCCGCGGGCACGTCGGTGTCCGGCCCGATGTGGCGGAACAGCTCGCCCATAAAGCTCTGGCAGAAGCGCATCACTTCGTTATCGCTCTTGCCCTTGGGGTCGAAATCCGATCCGCCCTTTCCCCCGCCCATGGGCAGGGTGGTCAGGCTGTTTTTGAATACCTGCTCGAAGGCCAAAAACTTCAAAATGCCTAAGTTTACCGAGGGGTGAAAGCGCAGCCCGCCCTTGTAGGGGCCGATGGCGCTGTTCATCTCGATGCGAAAACCGCGGTTGACCTGCACCTCGCCGTTGTCGTCCATCCAGGGAACCCGGAACATGATCACCCGTTCCGGCTCGATGATGCGCTCCAGAATCTTCCAGGAACGGTACTCCGGGTGGCGTTCCAGCACCAGGGCCAGGGATTCGGCCACTTCATACACGGCCTGGTGAAATTCCGGCTCGCTGGGGTTCTTGGCCTTTACTTCAGCCATCAGCTTTTGAACATACTCGTTCATAATAGCCTTTCTGCTTGATGGGGTTAGATGATACCGTTAATTATGATAGGGGTGTAACACTCGGGGGGAAGCGGAATAGCCTGAAAAAGCGCCCACATGTGCCGTACAGGAACTTGCATTTAGTGGTCCCGGCCTTTAGCTTTTTTCATTTAGAACTGGTCTTCAACCTAAAAAAAATGCCTATTTTATTCAAGATATTTTTTTCTTTAAAGACCTCAAAGGTTTCCAAAACCTTTGAGGTCTTATCGAATCGCGATTCGCCCCTACGTCCGCCGGATGTACTCATCGAACGCCTGCAAAATTTTGTGCATCACCTTCACGTCGCGCACTTCCGGGTTGGCGCGGGCAAACATGCGCTTAAAGCGCATGATGAAATTCTCCCAACTATCCATGGGCACGAAATTCACCCGCTCTAAACTGCTGCGCAGGTGCTCGTACACCCCCTCCATCTGCTGGTAATTGGCCAGTCGCCACCGGAAGCGCTTTTCCTCCTCGAACGAGGCTTTGAACAGCTCGTAGGCATAGACCATCACCGCCTGGGCTAAATTCAGGGAAGGATGGTTGACCGCCGCGGGAATCGTGGAAATGGCGTGGCAGCAGCGCAGCTCCTCGTTGGTCAGCCCGCTGGCTTCCCGCCCGAACACGACGGCGACCCGGTGCGCCTGCGAGAGCGGGATCAATTTCTCGCCCAATTCCGCGGGGGTATAATAGGGAAAGTGATACCCGCGCACCCGCTGGGTGGTGGCCACCACGAAGTGGGTATTTTTTAACGCATCGGGAAGGGCGGCGAAGACCCCGGCGTTCTCGAGTACGTCTTCCGCAGCGTGCGCCATCCAGCGCGCTTCCGGGGCGTTCTGGTCGCCGGGGTTGATCAGCGTTAGATTGCCGAATCCCATGGTCTTGATCGCCCGCGCCGCCGCGCCGATGTTGCCCGGGGTTTTCGGCTCCACCAGGATGAAATGGATGTTTTCGGGATTGATCTTCATAGCCAATTCTCAATATCGTTTTGTTTTCCGCAGTCGATTTCAGGGATTGAAACATACGACGCGGGGGTTTCTGTTTCCAGGAGAAACATACTTTCCGGGGATCGCACATTGATTTATTCCCTAAAAATCAGTACACTGTTGTATCAGCGCGGCAGTACTGATATATTGAACAAAAACGGGTAAGACAGGTCCATGAAATTACGGGTGGTGGTGCGGAAAATCGAGGATGGCTTATATGTCGGCAGTTGCCCCAACCTGGAAGGCTGCCACGTGGAGGCAGAAACCGAAGCCAAAGTTCAGGCGCTGCTGAAGGCCGCCATCAATGCCTATGTGATCAGCCATAAACAACGCCACGAAAAAATCCAGGTCAGATCCGATGCCTGAAAGCGCCGTTACCCGGATTCCAAGGATCGAACACCGGAAAGTGCTGAAAGCCTTCCGCGCCCTGGGATATTCCGAGGATCTCAATACCCCGGATATTACCGTCCTGCGGCAGAACGCATTCCCCTTCCGGCGTATTACCATTCCCAATAATCCCGCCATTTCTACCGAGCTTATCCGGCTCTACCTCCTGGACCTCAAGATCGACTTCGAAGTATTCTACAATCTCCTGGAAGCCGAAAAACCCTGATAGCCGTGGAAATTTTTCTGAAACACTATAGCTACCCTTGTGCGAGAATTTTTGCTAAAACTTTCATAAAAATCTTGCATATTTTGCGGTTTTTTTTATCTTAGCTGCACCGATCTTCGATTTTTGTTGAATCGAAGGAATAATTAATTAGGGTGAACGGCTAAATCCATAGCGAAGGAGGCTTGAAAATGCCTTACAAATTCGAGATTAGCAAGGACAAGGGTGACAAGTTCCGTTTTGTGCTGATTGCGCCGAATGGCCAGGTTATTCTTCAAAGCCAGGGGTATTCCGACAAATCTTCCGCGAAAAAGACCATCGAATCCATTAAAAAGAACGCGGGGGATGCGGAAATCGTCGATAAGACCAAAGAAGAATAATCACAGCAAATTTGATTTTTCAGGATTTTGATCGTGAAAGCTCCTCTCTTACGGGGAGCTTTTTTTATTGCGGGCGAAAAAAAAGAGAGCCGGCTTGCGCAGCCGGCTCTCTTGCGGATGGATGGAGGATGGATGAATCTCAACGCACTAAAAGCATCTTTTTCGCCTGGCGGAATGCTGCTTCTCCCCCCAGCGAACCGGGGTTGCGGGCGACCATCTCGTAAATGTAGAGACCCGAGGCTGCCGGGACGCCGGCGTCGCTGCGGCCGTCCCAGGTGCGCAGGTACTCCCCGGCGGTAAGCTGCTCGTTCGCCAGCTCCCGCACTTGATTGCCCAGAATATCGTAAACCACTAACCGCACCTGGCTGGCCGATTGATTCGCCGCGGAAACCCGGAAGCGAATGGCGGTCTCGGGATTGAAGGGGTTGGGGAAATTCCCGATCAATGCGAATCCTTCCGCCAGGGCCGGATGCTGGTGCTGCCCGGGATCGCCGGTGCCGGTGGGAGTAGTGCCGATTCCAATGGTGACCCGGTGAGGATTCAACTCCACGTTGCCGAATTGATCCGTTGCCCGGGACTCCAGGGTAAGGTCGCCATGGGAAAGATTGGTGAGGGTTACCTGCCAGCGGGTAAAATTATCCGCCAGCGGGGTGGCCGGAACCCCGTTCACGGTTACTGAGCTCACCTGGCTGGCGTCGATGCATGTTCCGATCACGGTAATCTGGCCGGTTTGATGAGAAAAACTCTGCAAATTCTGGGGATAAAGAATGACCGTGGCCGGGGGCAGGTCATCATTTAAGTGAATGGGGTTGTTGGGAAAGGGAACGCTGGTGGTGGCCACCTTCACGTCGTCCCGGAAAATAGGCGAGAGGTTTTGGTAGTTCAGCCCGTCATTGCGGGTTTGCACCGTGGGAATGACTTTCGCGTCCTGCCCGGGGCCAAACCAGTCGTGCAGGTACAGGGTAACGTCCGGGCTGGTTTTGGCATTGCTGCCGGATTTGGCGCCTATTAAGTCATCCTCCACGTTCAAAATCGTGTAGTTGCGCACGTGCACGTCCAGCGCATTGGGGCGGGCCTGGTCGCCCTCGATGCGGAAAGGATGGGAGCTGGAGGTGTCGATGTACACGTTGTCGAAAGTTACCAGCCCTTCCGGGGTCTTATCGAAGCCCATGGCGTAATTCCCGGTTTTGATGGCCTCGAATCCTTCCACCCGGCCGCTTTTGGGATTGGTGCCGTAAAAGCCGTAGGCCACGTTGCGGAAGCGCAGGTTTTTGATGTAAAAATTGTTCAAATCCGGCCGGAGCGCCCGCCAGCAGAACCACACCGAGAGGTCTTCGATCATCAGCGGATCGTCCTGCGGCACGTCGCCGCCTTCCCCCACAAAGCCGTACTCCATGGTGCCGTGCGCCTCGTTGCCTTTGAAGAGGATGAAAGGCAGGGTATTGATCTGCACCGACTGCACGCTGCCGTCGGGCTGCGCCACGGAGGCGTAAATTTCCGGGGTGATTTCGTACTGATAGCCGTAGCGGTCGGTTTCCGTTGCCACGTTATTCAAAAAAGCGTTACGGCCGTTGGCCCACCAGAATCCGGCGCCATCGTTATCATCATAGGCCAGGGATTGGCCGGGAAGCTCGTCGGTGTCGAAAGTCAGCACGGAGAGATTGTTCTCCAGGAAGTTGAACACTTCCGCGCCGTTCTCCATAAAAAACCCGTGCCCCAGGGATTTATATCCCACGCAATCCCGCACCACTAAATAATTGGTGCCGTGAATGGTCACGAAGCGGTTGTGGGAATCCCACACCGAAGCGCCGATCACGCTGCTGCCCCGCATGGTGCTCCCCAGCACGTGGTAGTGGATGGGGTAGCGCGCCAGCACTCCCTCTTTGCCCAGGTGGGCGAATTCCGCGTAACTGATGCTCCCCACGCTGCCGTGGTGGTACATGGTATGCCCGCGCTCGCCGTCGGGGTCTTTGGACTCGACGATCACGTTGCGGGAGAGCAGCGCCACTTCCCCGGTGCGGCCGTCGTGCCATTTGGGATGGGTATGTTGCAGGGAACTGTTCAGAGTGATGGTGTTGCCGGAGATGGCGGCAATGTGTTTTTCCTCAGTTTGAATTTGCCCGTTGGTGCGGTAAGAGCCGGTGTTGATGATATTGCCGCTGGGCCGGGTGCTGCGGGTAATGATGATGTGATCGCCCACCTTCCAGTCCACCGCCTCCGCCAGGGTGACGGTAGAAGCGCCTTCCACGGCGCTGGCGCCTAATTTCACCCAGGTTTTGTTCACCGGAGCGCCGTGAAAGTCCATCCGCCCGCCGTAACAGATGATCCCCGGGGCGCAATCGTTGCTCATATCGTTGAAATATTTCAGGCGAATGCGCGTGGTAACGTTGGCGGGAATGGGATTGTCCATGCTGCCCACCTCCAGCGCCGGGCGGGGGGCGTTCTCCCAGTGGGGGCCGTGATGGTGCATGGAGCAGTTGGCGTTCACGTGCACCATCTCCGCGCTGCTGATGATGATCATTCCCACGTCTAATTGGGTGTTGGCGGTGCGGGAAAATTGCAGCGTTCCGCGGATGTGAATCAGGCGGATGTCCTCGCTGGAGACGCGATCATAGACCACCACGTGGCCGCTGTCCACTAACACGTTGTCGCCCTGGCCGGGAATGGCCCCGGTATTCCAGGTAGCGGGATTGGACCAGTTTCCGCTTTGAACAGATTTTATGTCGCCGGAGAACAGATTCAGGGTGAAAATTGTTAGCATCGCCATTGCCCAGCCGGCGACGCCGTTGCGGGAAATAGAAATTTTCATATTCTCCCCGCTTCGATACATCCTTTTACCGTCTATATTCATTTCTCGCTCCTTACAAGTTTGGTATAACGTAGAACCGGCCTGATCCTGATGCTCCCGCTCGAAAAGTGCGGGAAGTTTCCGCGCCGGTTTTTTCGAGTGGTTTTACTCTTTACAAGCATTGTGCCAGGTATAAAATCGGCGCAAAAACGCGTTGTTTCAGGGGAGAAATGCCGGAATGATGCTATTTGCCAGGGGGAAATTTGTAGAAAAATTTTACAGGGGAGTGAAGACCTCAAAGGTTTTAAAAACCTTTGAGGTCTATCTGATGGAAATATTCACCGGGAGACGAAGGGATTGTTCTTGAGGCAAAACCGCCAGGGATATTCTTTCCCTACCCGGATGCCGATCCGGGGGGTAACGGCGACGTCTTTTTCCAGAACCGGCTCCCCGGCGGCAATGAAGAGGATGTCGCCGCCGAGGTCCGCCCCGTTCAGGGATTTATCCAGCGCGAAGGCGCGGCAGAGCTTACCCGGCCCGTCGGTGAGCCGGGAAACGTGGGGGCGGCCATAGAATTCCCGCATGGCTTCCAGCCCTTCCAACGGCTCCACGGCGCGGATGAGCACCGCCGCGGGATAACCCTCCCGCTCGGTCACCGCGTTCAGGCAGTAGTGCATTCCGTAAGTAAAATAGATGTAAGCGTAGCCGGGCGGGCCGTACATGATGGCGGTGCGCGGGGTTCTGCCCCGGGCGGCGTGGCAGGCGGGGTCTTCTTCCCCGATGTACGCCTCGGTTTCAACGATGTTCCCCACCAGTTGCAATCCGTTATCCAGCCGCCGCACCAACCGGGCGCCGAGCAACTCCCGGGCCACGGTGAGCGTGGGGCGGTGATAGAAGGAACGGGGCAGCGGGGAGTAGCGGGGGAGCGCGTTTATCATTGGGTTACACTCAAATTCTTTCCAACTTTTCCATTCGAATCACTTGCCCTCTCCGAAAAGCCTCTTCGACTTCTATTTGCCCATTTTGCAAGGGGAAATCTTCCGCCAGCAGGTCCTCCGCCAGCCAGCGGCAGGTATCCAGCCCCGCCGGCACATCTTCCGCATTTACGCAGGCCGCTAACGCCGCCTCCGCGGCCAGCCCCACCCCGGAGGAAAAAACGCTGCTGATGACCGCTTTCAGTTGATGGATTGCGGCGAGGCGGGCCAATTGCAGGGTTCTCGCAAATCCCCCGATAACCGAAGGTTTCAGAATCAGGGCGGCAAGCCCCGGAAAGGGGCGAAAATCCCCCGGGGAATTTTCCGCGAGGGTTTCATCTAACGCCAGGGGCAGGCCGGTTTCGGCATAAAATCGTTTCAGTTCGGAAGGATCGCGGAGAGGCTCTTCGATGTATTCGATCCGGCAATCGCGGATCGCTTTCCCAAAGCTTAGCGCTTCTTCCAACTGCCAGGCGCGATTAGCGTCCAGGCGCAGGGAAACGGGAGCCGGCAGCGCAGCGCGCACCTCCCGCACCAATCCGGCGTCATCTTCCGCTTTCTGCTTCCCCACTTTCAGCTTGATCGCTTTGTAGCCGTTCGCAACCAGGGAGGGCAATTGCGCTTTTATCACTTCCAGGGAACCGCTTAGCAGGGCATTCACAGAAACCTTGCTGCGATAGCGCGGCGAGAGGAGCGCGGCCAACGGTTTGCCCTGCGCATTGGCCAGCAGATTCAGCGCCGCCGTTTCGACGCCGTATCGCACCGAGGGAAAAAGCCGGTATTTGCCAAGCCAGGTTTCAAATGCAGCGCCGGGGAGGGGGAGGAGGGGAGGAAGGCGCTGGCCGATGAGGTTTTTCCTGAGAGAACGAGTTTGCGCTTCCGCAGCCGCTAAAACCTCGCGGTGTAGGCGGGGGAAAGGGGCGATCTCTCCCCACCCGCAATGGCCGCCTTCGGCTTGCAGGCGGATCAGCAAACCGGCGCGGGCAATGATTTCTCTGCCCGATATTTGCAATGGTTCGATGAGCGGCAGGTGATAACGAAAAAGTGCAATATGGGTGAGTTTCATGGCTTGCGGGCAGTGCAGAATAAATTGTTGGGTGGCTATCCCTTCGCAGCACTCCTGTTACATTATCCAGCCGATGGAAAATATGATGCTGTATATCAACAACATCTTGCCGGTATCCGCCAAAACCCGGTTCAACACCGGGCTGCCGCTCTCCCGGAACACGGTTTTGATCGCCGGGATGGCAAAGAGCAGCACTCCGATAGTAATGATCGAATAGTAATTGCCGCCCTTCAGAATCGTCAGGGCAATGGGCAGCAGGCAGGCGGCCAGGATACAAAATAAATATTCCAGCCGGGCGAAATTCGCCCCGAAGCGCACCGCCAGGGTGCGCTTGCCGGTCTTGCGGTCGGTATGGATGTCGCGCAGGTTATTGACGGTCAGCAAGGCCACGGAGATCAATCCCGGGGCCAGCCCCGCCAGTATTACAATCGCATTGATCTCCAGCGCCTGAACGTAGTAGGTTCCCCCTACCGCCACGGGCCCGAAGAAAATCAGCACGAAAACATCGCCCAATCCGTTGTAGCCTAAGGGATAAGGCCCGCCGGTGTAGAGAACCCCGAACAGGATGGAGAGCATTCCCAGGGCAAAAACCGGCCAGCCCCCGCGCCAGACCAGGTACATCCCGATTGCAAAGGCCAGCGCAAAGGTAAGCACAAAGGCGCGTTTCATGGTTTCCGGCTTCACCAGCCCGGCCTGGGTGGCGCGGGTGGGGCCTAAGCGCTCGTGGGTATCCGCGCCATGCAGGTAATCGAAGTAGTCGTTGGCGAAGTTGGTGCCGATCTGGATCAGCATGGAGCCGAACAGGGCCGCAGCGGCGGCGAGCCAGTGCGCCTTTCCGTCGGCAAAAGCCATGGCCGTGCCCATCAGCGCCGGGGCGATGGAGGCCCACAGGGTTTTGGGGCGGGCGGCGAGGAGCCAGGTTTCAAACTTGCCAGGGTTTGGGGCAACTGTTTGGGCGATTTTAGTCATTTGCCTCCGGCGTCATTTGGCTTCGCGTTATTCATATTTCTACTTTATCATAGACTTCGGCCAGAACGAGTTCGCACCCAATCGTCGCCAGCTTAACCGTATTCTGCAGACCGGTTATTTCCGAAAGCAGCCACTGGTTTTCCGGCTGCCGGGAATAATATTCGATTTTATGGGAATCCTGGGAAATGAGCAGGTATTCGGCCAGGCTTTCAATTTTGCGATAGTGCTCGAATTTCTTACCCCGGTCATACGCTTCAGTCGATTCGGAGAGAATTTCCACAACTAAGGTGGGATTCAGCAGGGTATCTTTGTGTTCATCGTCAAATTGAGGCTTGTGGCAGACCACTATCACGTCGGGATAAGTGTACAGGCCGGTGGATGGGATTTTAAGCCGCATATCGCTGGGATACACTTTACAGTCGCGTCTCTTAAGCCCGGCGCGAAGCTCGGCAATCACATTGGTCACAATTAAGTTATGGCGTTCGCTGGCCCCGGCCATGGCGAATATTTCACCGTTATGATACTCGCTTTTATGCTCGGCTTTGCGTTCCAACGCCAGATATTCTTCGGGTGTTATTAGAGTTTTAGGTTGTAAGGCCATGATAGCTCCTTAAAAACTTTTACTAAAATAACTACCAGCCACTTAATTTAAAAGATGAATCTCCCGCAATCGTCGATCGAGAATCTTAATCCTCACGGTCTGCGGGTAAATTTCTTGAAATCCGGCTTGCGTTTTTCCACGAAAGCATTGCGCCCTTCCTGGCCTTCTGCGGTCATGTAAAAGAGCATGGTGGCGTTTCCGGCCAGTTCCTGCAAACCGGCCTGGCCGTCGCAGTCGGCGTTGAGGGCGGCTTTCAGGCAGCGAATGGCGATGGGCGAATTGGCCAGAATTTCCCGGCACCACTCGATGGTTTCCTCTTCCAACTTTTCGTAAGGAACCACGGTGTTCACCAACCCCATTTCCAGGGCCTGCTGCGCGTTGTACTGCCGGCAGAGGAACCAGATTTCCCGGGCTTTTTTCTGCCCCACGATCCGCGCCATGTAGCTGGCCCCATAGCCGCCGTCAAAGGAGCCTACTTTGGGGCCGGTCTGGCCGAAAATGGCGTTATCCGCCGCGATGGTGAGATCGCACAGCAAATGCAGCACGTGCCCGCCGCCGATGGCATACCCCGCCACCATGGCAATCACCGGTTTGGGGCAGGTGCGAATCTGGCGCTGGAAATCCAGCACGTTCAGGCGGTGCACCCCTTCTTCATCCACGTAGCCGGCTTCCCCGCGCACGCGCTGGTCGCCGCCGGAGCAGAAGGCTTTTTCACCTTCCCCGGTGAGGATAATAACGCCGACCCCGGCGTCGTCGCGGGCATCGGCCAGGGCCTGGATCATTTCCTTGACTGTAAGAGGACGGAAGGCGTTGCGCACTTCCGGGCGATTGATGGTGATCTTGGCAATGCCTTCTTCGCACTTTTCATATTTGATGTCGCTGTAATTCCCTGCTGAAATCCATTCTACGGAACTCACTTTTCTCCTCCGGTTTTATTTTCGCTTCGCTGTCATTTGCGCTTCGCGCGTCATTGATGGTCATTTGGCTGCGCCGTCATTTGCGCTTCGCCGTCATTGATCGTCATTAGGAAATGACTCAAAAGCAAATGGCCATCAATGACGCGCAGCCACAAAGCGGCAAGCAATTGACGGGCGCAGCCCAAATGACGCCGCAGGCAAATGACTATCAATGACACAACGTATATAAACAGACCCGGTTTTTATGCACTCAAAAATTTTTCTACTTCCGCTGCGAATATTTCCGGCGCTTCAAAATGCACATTATGGCCGCAGCCTGTTATAACCTTAACCCCGGCAACGGGATTGATCTTTGCCATCTCCGCGGCAATAGAGCGGAATTTAGCATCTTTTTCCCCCGCCACCAAAAGGAGAGGAATTTTATTCCCCGGCAATTGCTCCCACAGGGAGGGCTGGGCGCCGGTTCCCATCTCGCGCAGCGATTTGGCCAGCCCCCGGGGATCATTTTGCAAGCGATGTTGAAAGATTTCCTCAAATCGGGGGTGCTGTTTCAGGGTCTGAAAGAGCGGCTGGCGATACCAGTCGCGCAGAAACTCCCGGAAATCGCCTGTTTCCAACCGCCGCGCCAGTTGCTCGTCGCGGGCGAGGCGTTCCCGGCGTTCTTCTTCCGTTCTTAATCCCGGGGAGGCGGATTCCAAAATCACTTTTGCAAAATAGCGGGGGTAGTGGAGCGCCAAATACAACGCCAGCCGCCCGCCCATGGAATAACCGGCCAAAAAACATTTGTGGATGCCCAATTTTGCCAGCAGGACGATCACTGCTTTGGCATTATTTTCCATGCGCCAGGAGCGCCGGCGATCCACGGAAGCGCTGCGGCCGTGGCCGGGAAGATCCACGGCGAGGCAGCGGAAACGTTCAGCAAGGTGAGAAATGATTTCTTCCCACTCTTCCCCGCTGCCCAGGAAACCGTGCAGAAACAGGATTACCGGGCGGCCGGCAGGGCCGGAAAGCCTGAAGAATAGCGGCAAGTCGGGGAGCGCCGTTTCTTGCCGGGTCTGCGAAGGATCTTGCGCCCGGTCTATATGGATTTGCTTTGCCGCGTCCATAAATTCTGTTTCATTTTTTTTATTACGGTTAATTAACTTAATCCTGACTGGTAACTTACATAAAAAGCGACTGATTCCAAAGCATTCTGGGCAAATAAAATTGCGTATAGATATTGCTTTTTTCTAATGGAGTTGCTGCCAATGGCGGGAAAGAACAGAAAATTCATGATCGCCGGGTGGTTTTATGCGGGGTTGAGCGTGGTTGGCGTCGTCGCCGAGTTGCATCCCCAATCCTCCCATTTTCGTTTTGAGCATCTTTCCGTGGCGGAAGGGCTTTCGCAGAACTCGGTGTACTGCATCCTGCAAGACCGCCAGGGATTTATGTGGTTTGGCGCTGCCGACGGGCTGAATCGCTACGACGGCTACGAGATGGTGGTTTACCGCCACGATCCCGCTGATCCGCACTCCATCTCGGACAATACCATCCGCGGCCTGGCGGAAGATGGGGAAGGCAATCTTTGGATCGCCACCGACCGGGGAGTGAATAAATGGGACCGGCAGGAGGGAAAGTTTTACCGCTTTTTACCGGATACCGTCGGGGTGGATACCTGGCATTCCACGGATTTCTATGCCAATGGAACGGGGGTGGTTTACCCGGGCCGCAGCGGAATTGTCTGGGTGGGTGCATTGAAAGGCCTGTACGCCTTGCACCCCGCAACCGGCGAATTTCGCCTGTACCGGCCCCCAGAATTGCGGGATGATATCTTTTTTGAGGTAAAAAAAAATTGCCGGGGCCGGAAAGGGTCTCCCGCGGGTATCGCCGGGGGAGCGGGTCATTCCGAAAGCCTCTGGATTGGAACTGCTTTTGGGGGCTTATACCGCTTCGATCCGCAAACCGGGCGGCTCTTTCCCTGCCCGCTGCCGGCGATTGACCCGCCGGGCATTACTATTACTGACATTATGGAAGATCGCGCCGGAAACCTTTGGATCGCAACCTGGGAGCACGGCCTGTGGAAATACCAGCCGCACACGAATACCTTTACCGGCTACCGGCATGATCCGAAAAATCCTTTCAGCCTCAGCGACGACCAGGCGCTCGCCATTTGCGAAGACAGCGCCGGTTTCCTGTGGGTGGGCGCTGAGAACGGCGGATTGAACCGCCTGGATCCCCAAACCGGGAAGTTTACCCGCTTTCTGCATCGCCAGGGCGATCCCCATGGTCTCAGCGCGAACAGGGTAAGCAGCCTGTTCTGCGACCGCTCCGGGCTGCTCTGGATCGGAACCGACGGCGGCGGGGTGAACAAGCTCGATCCCCGCCCGCCGAAATTTGCCCACTACCACGCCGGCGCGGAAAGCGATCTCCCCCTGTGCGGCAATTTTCTGAAAGCGATTTATGAAGGCCGGCCGAACCCGGCGGGGCAAAGAGAGTTGTGGTCAGGCGCTTACGGCGGCGGGTTGTGCCGCATCGAGCTGGAAAGTGGCCGCGCAACTTCCTTTCGCGCCGATCCTGCTAACTCGAACAGCCTCAGCAATGACAACGTGAATTGCATTTTGTGGGCATCCCCAAAGGGGCAGGCCATCCCTGCGGGAGAGGATCGGGCGGGTATTCTCTGGATCGGCACGGATAAGGGGTTGAATCGCTTTGACCCCTCTACCGGCCGGTTTACACATTATCTGGATGACGCGGTGCGCACCTTGTTAGAAGACCGCCGCGGGAATATCTGGATCGGCTCTCCCGGTTTGGGGAAAATACACCCCGACAGCAGCCGGGGACCATTCACCTGGTATCACGAGGAGCCTGCTACCCCCAACAGCCTGGGCGATGACTGGGTTTGGGCGCTGCACGAGTCCGCCGACGGCCTGCTGTGGATCGGCACCAACGACGGAGGGCTGAACTGTTTCGATCCCCGCACGGAACGTTTTGTTCATTACCTCCACGATCCGCAGGATTCTACCAGCATCAGCAACAACACCGTAAGAACCATCTACGAAGACCCCCGGCAGGCGGGACAAATCCTGTGGATCGGTACCGAAAACGGGCTAAATAAATTCGACCGGGAAACCGGGAAATTCATCCGCTACTATGAGAAGCACGGCCTGCCGAACGGTTTCATCTACGGCATTTTGGAAGACGACGCCGGCCTGCCCGGCCCGGCTGCCCGCGACAGCCGGGCCGGCGGCCAGGCGGGAAATCTCTGGATCAGCACCAATCGCGGGCTTTCCAGATTCAATTTGCAGACGGAGACCTTTCGCAATTACGGCCCGGAGGATGGCCTGCAATCTTACGAATTCAATACCGGGGCTTATTTCAAAAACGAGCGGGGAGAGATGTTCTTCGGCGGGGTCAACGGGCTGAACGTTTTTCACCCGGATTCGGTAAGAGACAATCCCCATCTTCCCGCGGTGGTTCTCACCGGCTTCAAAAAGTTCGACCGGCCCGCGGATTTGGGGCGAACGTCCGGTGCATACGAAGAATATAATTGCGGCTTCCAGGTTGGGGTAGGGCGCTGCAATCGGATAAGACATCCCGATCAGCTTGTTCATGGAAGGAGAGCGCTGGCCGATTCCGAACAGCCCTGCGAATTTAAATTTCCCCTGTAAATTGCCCGAAAAATCTGTAAATTTTATGTGAATTTTGTTTGTATGGTTAATCAAAACGGGTAATAATGGGGACCTGGTGCCTGAACTATCGAGGTTCTTCGGTATCATTATCACTATGTATGCAGAGCGGGATGAAAGACATCGCGAGCCGCATTTCCATGCCCGGTACCAGGGACAACACATATCCATTAGCATCCACGACGGTGAGATACTTGCCGGAAATATCCCCGGGAAACAGCTTAAGTTGCTGCAAAAATGGCGAAATCTGCACATTGGGGAGCTTGAACAAGCCTGGGAAACATTATTGTCAGGGGATATTCCTGATGCGATAGAACCTTTAAGCTAAGGAGCCAATCATGAATGGCTACGAGATCAAATACGAAGTGGAATCCTTTGAGATTGAGGGGCCTTACGTTCTCAAGGTAAATTTTGACGACGGCGCTTCTCAAATCATCGATTTCTGGCCGGTATTGGGAGGGGCGATGTTTGAACCGCTGCGAGATGTAGAGTTTTTCAACCGGGTGTATATCAGCGAGGGTATTCGCACCTTGACCTGGCCCAATGGAGCGGACTTTAATCCCAACGATCTGCATGACTGGCCGGAGCATAAGGAGGCCTGGATGCAGACCGCTAAACGTTGGGAGCAGCAATATCGCAAGCGCCGCCAGACAAAGATTCTGACCAAAAGAGAACGCGCCGCCATTCTGGCGGCCCTGAAATATTATCAACAGGCATTCGCGAAAGGTTCTCCGCCTGGAGATATGGATATTGAGAAGAGTGATTCAGCAATCGGTGAATTCGCGCCGCTAAGCGCCGGAGAGGTAACAAAACTCTGGAAGGCGATCAAGGATGCGACAGTATCTCTTAGCTCAACTCGTGAAATAGTAAAAAGAAGCAAAAAATCAAAAGGCATGGTTGAAAGGTTAAAATAAAACGGGGCCTTTGCAGGTCCCTGCTGCTGCCGTAACGAACGGATTCGAACCGCCGCCCCCTGCCACCCCCGGTAGTGCGCTATCCAGGCTGCACCGCGCTCCGGGCGTTGGCTTCAGAAACAAAAAACGGGATACCCCTTTCGAGGCTCCCGTTCTCGTTTATAGAGAATGGCGCTTTAGAACGGCGCTAACCCTGCTTCTGGTTGCGCAGAAGAACTTCCTTGCGACTGAGGTTGTAACGCCCTTCGCGGTCGATTTTGATCAAAACCACGTCCACCGCATCGCCTAATTTGACCACGTCGGTGACTTTGCCGACCCGTTTGTCATCCAGCTCGGAAATGTGGATCAGTCCCTCTTTGCCGGGCAGGAATTCCGCAAACGCGCCGAAATCCATGATGCGTTTTACCACGGCGCGGTATTGTTTGCCCACCTCCGGCTCTTCCACCAGCGCCTGAACCATGTATTTGGCTTTTTCCGCGGCGGCCACGTCCGAGGAAGCGACGATGACCAACCCGGAATCGTCGATGTCGATCTTCGCGCCGGTCTGCTCGATGATGCCGCGAATCACCTTGCCGCCGGGGCCGATGACCGCGCCGATCTTGTCCACCGGGATCATCAGGGTGAGAATGCGCGGGGCATAAGGTGAAATATCCGCGCGCGGCCGCTCGATGGTTTTTTCCATAATATCCAGAATTTTGTGGCGCGCCCGGCGGGCTTTTTCCAGCGCCTCGGCCATAATCTCGAAGGTCAGGCCGGAAATTTTAATATCCATCTGGAAGGCGGTAATTCCCTGCCGGGTGCCGGCGACCTTGAAATCCATGTCGCCTAAGTGGTCCTCGTCGCCTAAGATGTCGGTGAGCACGCACACCTGCGAATCCTCTTTGATCAATCCCATGGCGATGCCGGCCACGTGGCACTTGACCGGCACCCCCGCGTCCATCAGGCTGAGCGAGCCGGAGCACACCGAGGCCATGGAGGAGGAGCCGTTCGATTCTAAAATTTCCGAGACGATGCGGATGGTATAGGGGAAATTCTCCTCCGCCGGCAACACCGGCATCAAGGAGCGCTCCGCCAGGTCGCCGTGCCCGATTTCCCGGCGGCTGGGGCCGCGGAAGAATTTGACCTCCCCGACGCTGAAGCCCGGGAAATTGTAATGGAGCATGTAACTTTTGGTGGAATCACCTTCTAACGCGTCGATAATTTGTTCATCGATTTTGGTGCCTAAGGTGGCGGCGCCTAAGCTCTGGGTCTGCCCGCGGGTAAACAGGGCGGAGCCGTGCGCGCGGGGAAGGAAACCGACTTCGCAAGCGATTTCGCGGATGTCATCCAATCCCCGGCCGTCTAAGCGCTTCCCCTCGTTCAACACCATGGCGCGCACTTCGCGCTTCTCGACCTTTTCGAATATCTCTTTGATCAAAATTGCTTTTTCTTCGGCAAGTTCTTCTCCCAACATTTCCTTCAATTCGTCTTTGATGAGAGAAACGGCCTCGCGGCGGGCCTTTTTCTCGGCGATCCGGTTGGCTTCCCGGATTCGGGGAGCGCAAAACCGGTCGATTTTTTCTTCTAATCCTTCGGGAATCTGCGGTTCCGGGATTTCCATTTTGGGCAGCCCGCATTCGGCGATCAATTCCCGCTGCAAGTCGATGATTTCCCGGATGTACTGGTGCCCGAATTTGAGCGCCGCCACCATATCCGCTTCGCCAAGCTCGTTCGACTGCCCTTCTACCATGATGATGGAGTCGTACGAGCCGGAGAGCACCAGGTTGAGGCGGCTCTCTTCCAATTGCGTGAAGGTGGGATTGATAACGAATTCCCCGTTGATCATCCCTACCCGCACCGAGGCGATGGGGCCGAGGAAGGGAATGTCGGAGATGCTCAACGCGGCGGAAGCGCCGATTCCTCCCAGCACGTCGGCGTCATTCTGCTGGTCGCTGGAGAGCACGTAAACCACCACCTGGGTTTCGTGTTTGAAATTATCCGGGAACAGGGGGCGCACCGGCCGGTCGATCAGCCGGGCGCTCAAAATTTCTTTGGAGCTGGGACGCCCTTCCCGCTTGAAAAAGCCGCCGGGAATTTTACCGGCGGCGTAGGTTTTTTCCTGGTATTCTACCGAGAGGGGGAAGAAATCGATATCTTCCCGGGGTTCTTTTTCGCAAACCGCCACGGCTAAAATCATGGTGTCGGCGTAGCGTACTAACACGGCTCCGTTGGCCTGCCGGGCAACCCGCCCGGTTTCGATGGAGAGCAGGCGGCCGCCAATCTCCTTTTCCTTTTTGATAATCATCCTAAACCTTTACTCCCTTCTTATCTTCTTAAGCCTAATTCCTGAATTAAATAGCGATACCGCTCGATGTCCGTTTTCGCCAGGTAGTTCAACAACCGCCGCCGCTGGCCCACCAGTTTTAGCAGTCCCCGGCGGGAGTGGTGGTCCTCTTTATGAATTTTCAAGTGCTCGGTTAATTCCAGAATCCGGTGCGATATCAGGGCGACCTGAACCTCGGTGCGGCCGCTGTCGTTGGCGCTTTTACCGAACTTCGTTATGATTTCGGTTTTTTTGTCTTTGGTTAAAGGCATTGTTCCTCCGTTCGATTTTCTTACGATCTAACCTTCCGGTATCCCGGAAGGTTGGGCATTTTCTAGGTATTTTCACAAATCTGCTTGTCTTTTAACAACTGTTCCCGCAACGCTTCCATGCCGGGAAATTTCCGTTCCGGGCGGATGAATTTTTTGAAGCGAACTTCTAACGGTTTCCCGTAAATTTGAGCGTCGAAGTTAAAGATATGAACTTCTAAAGTCAAGGAATCAAATTCAAAGGTGGGGCGGGTTCCGATGTTCATCATCCCTTTGTAGAGCAGCGTTTCCATAACCACGTCCACCGCGTACACCCCGGTAGCGGGGATCAGTTTGTCTTCATGGTGGGAGTCGATATTGGCGGTGGGGAAACCCATTTTTTTCCCCCGCCCATCCCCCTTTACCACCACCCCAAACAGGAAATAGGGACGGCCCATGTAGCGGGCGGCTTTCTCCACCTCCCCGGCCTCCAGCAGCTTGCGAATCAGGGAACTGCTGATCAACTCCCCGTTGAGGCTGAACCCGGGAACCCGGGAAACCGAAAATTGCAGCTCCTTTCCTAATTGCTGCAACTCTTCCAATCCCCCCTGCCGGTTTCGCCCGAAGTGGTGGTCGTGCCCGATGACCATTTCCTTTACGGCTAATCTCTCTACCAAAATTTTTCGCACGAATTCCGCCGGGGGGGTCAGGGCAAATTCACGGTTAAAAGGGATCACCGCTACCTGGTCGATCTTCGCTTCCCGGAAAATCCGCAGTTTTTCTTCCGTGGTGGTCAGGATGCTCAACTCCCTGGCGTTGTTGTTGCCAAGCACTTTTTTGGGGTGGGGGTCGAAGGTGACGATGGTGCTGAGCAGGTTTTTCGCGGCGGCAATCTTCTTGATTTTCTCCAGAATGGACTGGTGCCCCAGGTGGAAGCCGTCGAAAGTTCCTACGGTCGCCACGCTTTTCCCAACTGCCTCTATTTGAGATATATCCCGGTAAACTTTCATGCACTGTTTACTTTTAACGTTTCGATTCGCGGTCATTCTTGCCGGTTCGCGGCAACATAATTCCTGTTTTGATTCAACTGCTGCTGAAATTCCTCAATCGTCAACGCCCCTTCCAGGGTGTAATCGCCCACCCGGGTGCGCACCAGGGCGCGAAGATGCCCGGCGGTATCCAGCTTGCGGGCAATGTCCCGCGCCAGGGTGCGGACATAGGTTCCGCGCCCGCAGGCCACCCGGATTTTAATGAAATCCGCCCCCCACTCCAGCAAATCGATCCGGTATATCGCCACTTTCTTGTGCAACTGCGGCACTTCTTTTCCCTTCCGCGCCAGTTTATAAAGGCGCTTCCCCTCTACTTTGGCGGCGGAGTAGGCGGGAATTTCCTGCTCGATTTCACCGGTAAACAATTGCAGCGTTGCCTCGATTTGCCCGGCGTCCAGCGAGGGAACGCGCTTTTCCGCAATGACTTTGCCGGTGAGGTCCTGGGTATCGGTTTCGCTGCCCAGGGCGATTTCCGCCAGGTATTCTTTGGGCAAATTCATGAGCGTCGCCGACTGTTTGGTGGCGGATCCCAGGCATATCAGCAGAACCCCCGTGGCAAAAGGATCCAACGTGCCGGCGTGGCCGACTTTTTTGATGCGGGTGAGGCGGCGAATTTTGTTGACGACGTCAAAGGAGGTCCAATCTCGCGGCTTGCAGACAGCCAGAATTTTGCCATCCAGGGGAAACTGAAGACTCTTTTTTTCCATCACTGCCACTTGAAACTTGTCCCGCGGGCGGGGTTGATCGGCTTCCGCCAACCCCGGTTCCCGGGAGCCGAATCATTACGCTTCATGGTCGGTTTTTTTGATCTCGCCCAGCAATTGATCGATTTTCCGGGCGTATTCCATGGTATCGTCGATGAAAAAGCGCAGCTCCGGAATGAAACGCATTTTCAATAACGGGGCGATCTCGTTGCGGATGAAATGCCTGGCGCGCTCCAGCGCACTTAAGGAGCGCTGGGCTGCTTCCGGGTTGCCCAGCACCGTCACATACACCGAGGCGATTCGCAAATCCGGGCTCATTCGCACGTGAGTAACGGTAATAAAACCGGCCTCGGGGTCTTTGAGCTTGCGGTCAATGATGGTACTGACCAGTTGCTGAATCCGTTCGGCCACTTTTCGTTGTCGCACGCTTTGCATACTATTGCCCTCCTTGCCTGGTTTTTAGGCCCCGTTCTCTTTCCATACTCGTTATCGGAGTGCAAAGCTTCAGCTTTGCGCTAAGCTTGAGTGCTCCACGGATGCAAAACTGAAGTTTTGCACTCCGCTGTCATAAATATTCGATTAGATGCTCGGTTACTTCAGTGGCGTCGTTTTCGTCGATCACCTGGAGGATCGTATTCATGCTCTTTTCCAGAAATTTGTAATCGCTGCCCACTTGCGCCACTCCTAATTGGGCGCGCTGCCATTTATCCTGGTAGTCCACCTCGGCAATGGAAATGTTGAATTTGTTGGCCAGGCGGTCTTTCAACTGGCGCAAAATCGCGCGCTTGTCCTTCAGGGAGGCGGAGCCGGGCAAATAAAGATCCACGGTTAAAACGGCTACGATCATGGGCATTGCTCGACAAGATGTTGTTCCAAACCGGTAATACCAAACTTCTTAAAATTGCCAATTGGCAATTGGCAATTAA
>CAZFVV010000022.1:37190-57045 GCA_964522165.1 uncultured Calditrichaceae bacterium | reverse complement strand
TGGGAAAAGGATTCCGGTGAATCAAACTGGTTTGATTACGGGGCCTTTCATATTGCGTACCATTGGGTAAAAGCAAAATCGCATATTCTGGTAGGAGATTTCAACCTGGAAAGCGGGCAGCGGCTGGTTTTCAGCAGTCCTTACGGATCGCCGGCAGCGTTGGGAAACACCCAGCCCCTTGCAGCCAGCCCCCTGCGTTGGGCTCCCCATCTTGCGGCGGACGAGAACGCCTTTCTTCGTGGAGCGATGTGGCATTGGGCTTTTTCCGGAAGACTCTCCCTGAACCTGCTTTATTCGAACCATGCCATAGATGCGACGCTTTCTCCGGATTCTTTGACCGTGCGCTCTTTTTACACTTCCGGATACCATCGCACTCACACCGAAATAGATAAACGCGATCTTATCCGGGAGCGCCTCCTGGGTGGGGGAGTGACGGCGGATTTTGGAAGCGGCCAGGCGGGGGTGCAGGCGGCACAAAACCGCTTTTCCCTGCCCGTCATCTCCGCCGCCGGGAGCTTCCGGAATGAATTTACTTACTTGTCCGGATTTTATTTTATGGGGAAGGAATCTCTGCGGCTCGGCGGCGAAGCCGTTTTATTAGATGGGAAATTCCCCGCCATTCAACAGACCCTGCTGATCCACATCCCTCGTCCCGGCCTCAGCTACGGGGCATTGGCATATTATTATCATCCGGAGTATTGGGCTTTGCATGGCCGGGGATTTGGCGGCATCTCCGAACAGCCGGCCAATGGGTTGGGATATTTTATGACCCTGTACGCCCGGATTTCCTCAACAACCGAGCTTGCGGGCTATTTCCACGCTTCTTGCCCGGCCCGCGCCATCGACGAGTTTAATTTTTTAAAGCGGGCGCAGCAATTTCAGGTGCGTCAAAAAATCAACCGATCCTGGATTAGTGCGAGATTCACCGGGCGCGTGCGCCGCGCCGCCGCCACAACTCCTTCCCGGAAATTTGCGAACCTTGAGCAGGTTACCCGGATTGCGCGCTTCCAGGTGGAGACAGATTTTTCCCAAAACCTGCGCATCAGCCACCGGGTAGAGATCAGCTGGGTATCGCCTTCGTTCAATGCCGAGAAGAGTCACGGCGTGTCATTCTACCAGGATATTCGCTATCGCCCGGGAAGAAGCCTGTTGTTGCAGGCCCGTTGGAGCCAGTTCGATATACCGGCGTACGATTATCGCATCTATGAATACGAAACGGATCTTCCGGGAAGTTTTCGGAATGTGCTGCTAAACGGACGGGGTCTCAAGTGGTTTTTGCTGCTGCGGTATCACCTTTCCAGCCGCTGGCGCTTTGCCCTGAAGTACCGGGAAATCTATTACCCGGATGAGGAGACCCTCGGAAGCGGTTTGGATATGGTAGTGGGAAATCGTCGGAAAGAGATACGCATGCAAATGCAGGTTCTTTTTTGAACCGATTCAAGCGCGAGATCAAACCGGTCGTCTCGCTTTAAATAATGCCGGATGCCGAAAGCACATCCAGCATCCGGTCTCCGGCATCCGACACAGGCTAACTCGCGCAACTGTTTCACGTGAAACGCTTCTGCCCCCTTCGCGCCTTCTCAGGCGACCGTTTCACGTGAAACGGTCGCCTGCCGGTAACGCCCCTTTTCGATATAAACCATCAGGATGGTGAGATCGCTATTCCGCACTCCGGAAATACGCGCTGCCTGCCCCAGCGAGCGCGGCCGCACTTTTTTCAACATGCCCCGGCTTTCTGTCGAGAGAGAGGGGATGGCGTCGTAGTCAATCCATTCCGGAATGGCCGTGTTTTCCATACGCTTGAATTTGTCCACCAGATCCTGTTGGCGCTTCAAAAATCCCTCGTATTTGCTGGCAAATTCCACTTCTGCAGCCGTCGCCGGGGAATAATCCCCGTTCGATTCTGCCGGGATTAGGGCCAGCAATTCCCCCAGGGATATTTCGGGACGGCGCAGCAGTTGCAGCATGGGGGTGGAAATTTCGATCGGGGCGCTTCCGGCGTTTTCCGCATAGGGATTGAAGGCTTCGGGAGAGATCGAGGTAGTGTGAACTTTCCGCGCCAGCGCCTCGATTTCTTCTTTCCGGCGCAGCATCTTCTCGTAAGCGCGCTCTCCCACCAGGCCGATCTCGCGCCCGGTTTCCATCAATCTCAAATCGGCGTTGTCGTGCCGCAGCAGCAGCCGGAATTCCGCCCGGGAGGTGAACATCCGGTAAGGCTCCAGGATGGTTTTGTTGATCAGGTCGTCGATCAAAACCCCGATATACGCCTGGGAGCGGTCCAGAATCACCGGGGGGCGCTCCCGCAATTTTTGGGCGGCGTTGATTCCCGCCATGATTCCCTGGGCGGCGGCCTCTTCGTACCCCGAGGTGCCGTTGATCTGCCCGGCAAAATATAGGTTTTCCACCAGTCGGGTTTCCAGGGTGGGATGAAGCTGGTAGGAAGGAAAGAAATCATATTCTACCGCGTACCCCAGTCGAATAAGATGGGCGTTTTCCAGGCCCGGCACGGTGCGAATCGCCTTTTCCTGAACGTCCGCCGGGAGACTGGTGGAGAATCCGTTTACGTAAACTTCCGGGTTGTCGAAGCCTTCCGGCTCCAGGAATATCTGGTGCCGCTCTTTGTCGGCAAAGCGCACGATCTTGTCTTCGATGGACGGGCAGTAGCGCGGCCCCACCGCTTTGATAACCCCGGTAAACATGGGAGAGCGATCCAGGCCGGTGCGGAGCAGGTCGTGAGTGCCCTGGTTGGTGTGTGTGATATAGCAACTGAGCTGCCGGCGTTCGATTTTCTCGGTTTCGAAGGAAAAGGGGACCGGGGGATGGTCCGGAACCTGCTCCTCCACCCTGCTAAGATCGATGCTGTTGATGTGCACCCGCGGCGGCGTGCCGGTCTTCAATCGCCCGGAGATAAATCCCAGGTCCGTGAGAGCTTCGGTCAGCCCTTTCACTGCCTGCTCTCCTGCCCGGCCGCTCTCGAAGTTGGTCAATCCCATGTGGATGCGGCCATTGAGGAAAGTGCCGCAGGTGAGCACCAGCGCGCGGCAGGGCAGAATGCTCCCCTCTTGCAGGGTCGCGCCGGCCACTTTTCCGTTTTTGACCAACAGGCCGCTTACCGAGCCGGCAATCACTTGCAGATTCTCCTGCCCCAGAACGCGCCGTTGGGCTTCCTTCATGTAAGCGACGCGATCCGCCTGGGCGCGGGGCGACCAGACCGCCGGCCCCTTGGAGAGATTCAGCATTTTGAAATGGATGCCGGTCGCGTCGATAATTTTGGCCATTTCCCCGCCCAGTGCGTCGATCTCCCGCACCAGGTGCCCTTTGGCCAGCCCGCCAATGGCCGGGTTGCAGGACATCTTTCCAATCGTCTCTATTTTCAAGGTTACCAGGGCGGTTTTCAGGCCCAGCCGTGCGGCGGCCAGCGCCGCTTCGATGCCGGCGTGGCCGCCCCCGGCAACCACCACGTCAAATCTATCCATAGGGCTTTCGCCTCGTTTTGTGTTATCCGGTTTGGGGAGCCTGTCAACCTGGTAAATATGGCGCTCCCCAAAAGATTCGTTTCACGTGAAACGCTATTTGCCGATGCAAAAGTTAGCAAATATGTGGTTTAACACGTCTTCGGGAGTCGTCTCCCCGGTAATTTCTCCCAGCCGATCCAGCGCCAGGCGGATGTCCACCGCGATGATCTCTTCCGTGGATCGCTGCTCCACCGCCCCCAGGGCATTCAACAAAGCTTCCCGGGTTCGCTCCAGGGCGGCTTTATGGCGGGCGCCGGTAACCACGATCTCTTCCGACTCCAGGCTTTCCTCTTCGAATAATTGCTTCTTGATGGCCTTTTTTAACTCCTCGACCCCCCGGCAAGTGCGGGCAGAGATATGAACCAGCGGGAGCGCCAATGGTTCCAGCGCCTTTTCCGCTGCCGGGTCAACGCCTAAGTCGGCTTTGTTTAACACCAATACAAACTTAACCTCTTCCCGGTGTTCGCGCACGATCTCAACCAATACTTCATCATCCGGGCCGGGAGGGCGGTGGCTCTCGAACAGGCACAGGGCGAGGTCCGCGGAGGGCAGCAGCGCCAGGGCCCGTTCTACTCCAATCGCCTCCACGGCGTCCCCGGTCTGGCGAATCCCCGCGGTATCGACCGCCTGCACCGCCAGGCCGTCTATCTCTAGGCTGGCTTCGATATAGTCCCGGGTGGTGCCGGGAATCTCGCTGACAATCGCCCGCTCTCTTTCCACCAGCACGTTTAGCAAGCTGGATTTCCCCACGTTGGGTTTTCCCAGGATCACCAGCTTGATCCCTTCCTGGAGCAGTCGCCCGTAATCGTAACTGTGCAGTAGCAGTTCCACGCGCTGAATGGTCTGCGCGATCCGTTCCCGCAAAAGGTCCAGGGGTAAGACCTCGATCCCTTCATCCGAAAAATCCAGGTTGATCTCTAACAGAGAAAGATAGGCAAGAATATCATTTTTGATCTCGTGAATCCGTTCCGAAAACTTCCCTTCCAGGTGGCGAATGGATTGCGCCAGGCTTTGCCGGGTGCGGGCGT
This sequence comes from uncultured Calditrichaceae bacterium, assembly GCA_964522165.1. Lineage (GTDB taxonomy): Bacteria > Calditrichota > Calditrichia > RBG-13-44-9 > J075 > JABWBP01. Next base: position 52,502 of record CAZFVV010000022.1, on the reverse strand, counting down.
TGATGATCTCCGCAACCGCTTCCGCCTGGGACAGGTCCATCTTTCCATTCATAAAGGCCCGGAAGGTGAATTCTCCTGGCTCGGCAACGCGCGCTCCCGACTGCACGAGTGCTTCAATAATGCGGTTGATGATCAACGGGTTGCAATGGCAACTGATTTCCACCAGGTCTTCGCCGGTGTAGGAGGCGGGTTCCCTGAAGTAGGTAGTAACGACCTGGTCGATAATCCGGGCGGGGGAGGAACTATAGAATTCATTAAATAAAGCCCGCCGGGCGTCGGCAGGTGCAAGCTTTTTTTTCAGCAAAGGATTAACGATCGTCAAGCAGTGCCTGCCGCTGGCCCTCACCACCGCAATCGCGCCCTTTCCCAACGGGGAAGAGAGCGCTACAATGGTATCGTTCTCCGGTAAAAATTTCATTCAACGTTATTGCTCAAGCCGGCGGTTTATTTCTTCTTTCTGGAAACCCGGGGTGCGCGGCTCTTTGCAGGAGCCGTTTTTTCCGGCTCTTTGGCGATTTTTCCGTTCTCGCCGTTGCCGGGGTGCATTTTTTTCTTGATCATATGGGTCTGCGCCATGCTGAGCAGGTTAAAAATCGCATAGTAAAGATTCAGCCCCGAGGGCAGTGAATAGAAGATGAAGATCATGAATACCGGCATGAGATAGATCATGGCCTTCTGCTTGGGATCGGTCATGGTCATTTTGGACTGCCAGATCATGGTCGCGCCCATCAGGAAGGGTAGCACGTGAATGCTCTGGCCGATCAAAGGCAGGGTGATCCCTCCCAGGAAAAGCGCGTCGGGGCGGGAAAGATCCGTAATCCAGAGCATAAAAGGCTCCCCGCGCAACTGGATGGTGGAGCGAAAAACGATAAACAGCGCAAACAACAGGGGCATTTGCAGCAGGGTGGGCAAGCAGCCTCCCAGGGGGTTGATGCCGTGCTCTTTGTAGAGTTTCATCATTTCGCGGTTCAACCGCTGCGGATCGCTTTTATACTTTTCCCGTAATTTGGCCATTTCCGGCTGCACGAATTGCATTTCGCTCATCGACTGGTAGCTCTTTTTGGTGAGCGGATGGAGAATGATCTTGATCAGGATCGAGAAAATAATGATCACCAGGCCGTAGTTGGGGATGAGGGAATGCAGGCGCTTGAAAGCCCACAAAATGGCGATACTGATAGGGCGCAGGTATTGCTCATATCCCTTGCTCATTACCAGGTTTTCTAAGTTGGCGTCGTAGCGCTTTACCACTTCATAGTCTAAGGGGCCCAGGTAAACCGTAAAGGTATCGGCGTGAAGAGCGGGCAGGGGCGAGGGGAAATTGACCCCCAGGGAGGTGGAATAGGCTTTGATGAGATGCTCCTCATGTTCAAATCCGTACCCGGAGAGCGCCACGTTCAATTCCTGCGGTTGGTGCGGAATGATGGCGGCCAAAAAGTATTTGTTGCGAATCGCGGTCCAATCGGTGCGAGTGCCGGAGAGGAATTTCGGTTTGTTTTCTCCTTTGGAGACGTCGTATTCATTCAATTCCCCGTTTTGGTAGGAGTAGGCGCGGGCGTAATCATAATCTTCGGCAATGTTCTCTTCCGTGGAGGGAAGGCCGTTTTCCCACTTCACGGAATACCAGCGCTGCGGCCCCACATAGTCTTGCAATCCCTCGAAGCGAATAATCACGTCGAAGGAATATTTATCATTGTAGAAAATGTACTTCTTAACGATTCTACCGTTCTCGATGGGAAGATAGAATTCCACTTCCCGGGTGGGGGTGTTTTCATCCAGGGTAATGGAATTCCCGGTAAAATCGCTGAACAGGTCAAAATCGGTCAGGCGCACCGGTTTGCCGTCGCGGTCCATGAACTCTACTTCCAGGCCGTTTTTTTCGATGGTTGAAAAAACTTCCTCGAAAACCAGATCGACCTGGCCTCCCCGGTAATAATCATATTTTTTGAGAGTCCAACCGGTAACCCTTCCGCCGTCGCGATTGGAAATTTGGGCCAGCAGCAGGGGAGATTCGATGGAGATAACGCGTTGGTTGGAATCGGAGCGAATACTCGAAGGGGCCGGGGATGGAAGCGGAGCCGCCGGTTGATCGCCGGGGCGCCCCGCGGTCGATAAATCCGGGGCCGGTTTTTCCGGTATCCCGCCCGTATCCGGCGGGGCGGGCTGCTCGACGCCGGTGCTATCCGCCGGCGGCCGCTGGGGCATTTGGGATTGGTTGTACCAAAGCCAGACAAAGGTCAATAAAATAATTAAGAGGAAGCCAATTACCGATCTGCTATCCATTCTTGTTCCTTGCTTAAATGGGTTGAAACGCACGGGTATGGCGGAAGCGGCGGCATGATGGATGAGTCGGGAAATAGCGCACGCCGGATAAAAAAAATCGAAGCCCCCGGCGCTTCATCCCCGGGACAACATTTGAACAATTTGTTTTTCTATGCGATCATAGCGGCGGTTGAACCTTTTGACGAAAAAAACCACCTGTTTATTGGCAAATAAATCCGGGCGAGTGCGATATATTTCCCGAACCAGCCGCTTCATGCGGTTGCGCTTGACGGCGTTGCCGACTCTTTTCGGAACGACAACCGCAAACCGTCCCCGCTCTGCCGGCATGAAAAAGAGGTTGACCGAACTTCCGGTGAGCTTGACGCCGTTTTGTAAGACATTTCGAATTTCCGCGGAGCGATTTAACCGCGCCGGGCGGGGGAGGCCAAAGCGCAACTTTACGGGAGAGTTATCCACTAACGGTCAAACGTTTTCTGCCTTTCGCGCGTCTCCGGGAGAGAACTTTTCTTCCGTTCTTGGAGGCCATTCTTTCCCGGAACCCGTGCTTGTTCTTGCGTTTCCGGTTATGGGGCTGATAAGTTCTTTTCATACTTTCTCCTGCATCAGTTTATGAATTTCGAGCCGATAAATAAAACAAAAAAATAAATTCATGTCAATCATTTAATCAGCAATTTTTGTAATCCGCATTCCCGCCGGCAAGGGTGTTGGCGTAAGCGCCATCGGCGTGCCGCCCCGGGCTGTGAAATATCATATCAAACCAACCCTGAAAGGGTTGCACATTCTCTATGGTTTTGTTGTACTCCTTCAGGGTGCGGTTGCTTCGCATAATTTACCCCGGGGTGGTGCGACTTCGTCGCTTACCCCGGGCTATGGAACTAAGCCCTTTCAGGGCGGAAGCGGCGCTTCTAATAAAAATATTGCTCAGAATGAATTTTGGGGGTATTATTTAGCCATTCAAAGCAAATTCAGGATATTTATGGGACGTATTATCTCTTTTATCATTCAAAAGGGCGGCTGCGGAAAAACCACTACTACCGTGAACACCGCCAGTTATTTAGCTTTACAGGGGTACAAGGTGCTGACCGTGGATATGGATCCCCAGGGAAATCTAACTCAGCACTTCGGGTATGATACCGAATCGACCGACAACAGCCTGATGCACCTTTTCCTGAATCAAAAATCTTTCGGGCAGGTGGTTCTCAAGCGGGATGAAAATCTGCACATTCTTTCTAACAATATCGACATGACCGCCATCGAATTTACTCTCTACAAATCCCTTACCCGGGAATACGTGCTGCGCGACGTGCTCCAGCCGGTTATGGCCGATTACGATTTCATCCTCATCGACTGCCCGCCCAACTTAGGGATTTTTTCCATGAACGCCCTGGTGGCCAGCACGGATTTTATCCTGGTGGTCTCCCCGGAATTCTTTCCCATGCGCGCCATCAAACCCCTGTACGACACGTTTTTAATGGTGAAGAACAAGCTGAATCACACCCTGCAGTTCAAGGGCGTGGTAATGACCATGTGCGATTTTCGCACCCGCCACGCCCAGGAAATCCGCAAAATCCTGGAAAAAAATTTCCCCCACAAGCTCTATAAATCCTACATTCGCAACAATGTGGCCTTGAAGGAAGCTTCCTCGCTGGGAAAAAGTATCTTTGAATATGATCCCCGCTCGATTGGGGCGTTCGACTATCAAAGCTTTGTGGAGGAATTTCTGCGCGATAATGAAACCGCCCGGCATAAACGCGCCTATTATGAATCCCATTTTGAACGGCTGTCTCCCGGGGAGCAGCAGGAGATCATTCATTTTGCCAGGCAAAGCCTCTCTAATTATAATCGCGAGCGCCTGGATTCGGTGGATGAGGAACCGATCCTGAAAGAGGCGCTATTGATCGAAAGGAACAAAATCCTGGAAAAATTATTCCCTTACCGGCAATATGCCGCATCCCAAAAGGAATGAATGAGACGATTACCGATTATCGCGACAATTCTTCTTCTGCTCGCCCCGCTCTACGGCGCTTTTGATTACCCGGCGGGGAGCGCCGGCAACGCCGCGCTGGGCAGCAGCAACCTTGCTTCCACGACCGCGGCGGACGGCCTTTTCCTCAATCCCGCGCTATTGATCAATTCCCGGGCGTTTTACGCCGCGCTGAACTATTCCCAGTTGTATAATTTGAAAGAGCTGCAATACGCCAGCGGGATGATCGCGCTCCCTTACAGATCATTTGGCCTGGGGTTAGGGGTGGAGGATTTCGGGGCATCTCTTTACCGCGAAAACAAGCTCACGGTTGGAGTAGCTAAGTCTTTTTATAACAGCGCAGTAGCGATTGGAGTTTCAGCCCATTTCTACCATATTTCCGTAGAAGGATACGGCAGCAGCAGCGCCATCGGCATGGGCGTCGGCCTGCGCTACCGGGTTTCCGAAGCGCTGCACCTCGCCGGGGCTATCGAGAATATCAACCAGCCGGAATTGAACGGCTACGCCGAGGAAATTCCCCAGCGAATCCAGGCCGGGCTGCAATTTCAGCCCGTGGAAGCGTTGCGCGCCCACCTGAAGGTGCAAAAAGACAGCTGGTATTCCCCGGAGGTATTTTTCGGGGTTGAATACCGGGTATTCGGCAACCTGCAATTGAACAGCGGGTATTCCACCCTGGCGACCCTCCCCTCTTTCGGCCTTTCCCTGGGGATATTCAACGTGGAAGTAAATTATGCCCTGCAATACCATTTCGACCTGGGGCCGACCCACTTTGCCGGGATCGCCTTTCGCCCGGGGAAGTGAGGACTGCCGAGATGAGGGGAGCGCGAATTCTCTTGCTGGTATTGTTAGGGTGGGGCTATGCGCCGGCGCTTGCCCAGGATGATTCCCAACAGGGCCAGTTGGAGCAAATCCGGGGGGAGCTTGCCCAACTGCGGGCGGATCTGGTAAGGTCCCAGGCTACTTTACAAACGAACCTTGCCAGCCTGGAAAATATCGAGCAGCAAACCACCCTGCAGCAGCAGGCTTTGCGAATTCTGCAAGGCCAGGTGCAAAAAAGCCAGGCGGAAATCCAGTCCCTGGACAGCCAGATCGGTACCCTTACCGGCCAGGTCGCGCAATTGCGGGAGATGTTCAGCCGGCAAATCGTTTTCAGCTACAAATACCGGAAGAGCAAAACCCTGGAATGGATTCTGGGGGCGCAAAGTTTCAACCAGGCGCTGCTGCGATACCGCTATTTCCAGAAAATTTCCGAAAGCGCTAACCAGGTCTATCAACGGTTGGCGGATAAGCAGGCGGAATTGCAGCGCCTGCAAACCCGCCGCCGGGGAGAATTGCAGCAGCAGCAGCAACTGGCCGCGGAAAAAGAGGCCGAACAGCGCGACCTGGCGGCCCGGCGGGAAGAGCGCCAGCGGCTGGTGGCGCAAATTACCCGCAACACTTCTCTCCTGGAAAATGCGGTGCGGGAAAAAATGAAGAGTTTTGAAGAGCTGAAAGGCCTGATCGGTTCCCTGGAGACCCGGCGCAGCGTCTCCCCCCCGGTGGAGATCGATTGGAGCAAGATTTCCGGAAATTTTGCCGCGCAGCAAAAAAAGCTCAACTGGCCGGTGCGGGGAGAGATTGTTCACCCTTTCGGAAAATACCGCAATCCTCGCTTGAAAACCGTTCTGGTGAACAACGGCATCGATATCAAAGCCAAAAAAGGCGCGGAAGTGCGCAGCGTGTTTTCCGGGGTGGTCAGCCTGATCACCTATATGAGCGGCTTCGGCAATACCGTTATCATCGACCATAACAACAGCTATTACACCGTTTATGCCCACCTGGACGAGGTATTGGTCAAGAAATTCCAGATCGTAGAGGCGGGTACGGTGATCGGCACGGTGGGAGACTCGGGATCGTTGGAGGGCGCTCTCCTTCATTTTGAAATTTACGGGGGCAACAAACCCCTCAATCCCGGCCAATGGTTGAAGAAGTAGGCTTCCCGGGGATTTTGGGCTTCGCAGAACCATATGCCGCGCTTCTCTATCCGGCGAAGGCTGCGAATTTCTCAACCTTAACCTTTTCATATTGTATTGTCATATAGTCTTTGACAATTGCTGAGAAAAACGGGAAGCAGAGCTTCCCCCTGGCGCCACGATGCAGAGCATCCTGACGAGCATTGTGCTCGCCAGTACATCGCGGCAGAGTTAGTCCGCCGCCAGGCTTACTGGTTGCGAAGTTCAACTTCGCAACCCAATTGCGTGCCGAAGTTGAACTTCGGCACGAGGATCGACGGACTTTCTCTGCCGGGGAGTACTGGCTTGTGACGATGCCCGGCATCGCCACACAGTGGGGGAAGCTCTGCTTTCTGGCGAAAGAATTGTCAAAGACCACGTGATAAGACACCTTTCCATATCAATACAGACCAGGAGACCGGCTCATGAAAATTCACCGGGGAAATTTTGCCGCTATTTTCGGCGGGGCCTGCGCCGGCTCGGAGGCCGCTTCCCGACTGGCGCACTGCGGGGTTTACGTGGCGGTGTTCGAGCAGCACACCCTGCCCTACGGAAAAATCGAAGACGGCCTGCCCAAGTGGCATATCAAACTGCGCGATAAAGAGGAGAGCAAAATCGACGAGCGGCTTTCCCATCCGAATATATTTTTCATTCCCAATACCCGGCTGGGACGGGAGGTGCAATTCGAGGACGTGGTTCGCAACTGGGGATTCGGGGCGGTGATCCTGGCGAACGGGGCCTGGCGCGACCGTCCCCTGCCGGTTCCCGGCATCGATGAGTACCTGGAGAAAGGACTCTATTATCAAAATCCGTTCGTGGACTGGTTCAACCATTACCACGAACCGGGATATACCCGGCACAACTACGTGGTGCAGGACGGCGCCATCGTGGTGGGGGGCGGGCTGGCCTCCATCGACGTGGCTAAAATCCTGATGTTAGAAACTACCCAGCGCGCCCTGGCGGAAAGGGGCTGCCAAACCGATATCTTTACATTGGAGCACCAGGGTATTCCCAAAACCCTGGAGGCGCTGGGATTGTCTTTCTCCGACCTGGGGTTGAAGGGCTGCACCCTGTTCTACCGCCGCCGCAGCGTGGATATGCCCCTCAGTTATATCTATCCCGATCCCACCCCGGAAGACCTGGAAAAAGCCCATAAGGTGCGCCAGAAAATCCTCAGCAATGCCCAACAAAAGTATCTCTTCCATTTTCAAGAGTGCTGCAAGCCGGTGGAGAAGATTACCGAGGGAGAGCGCCTGGCCGGGCTGGTATTTCAGCGCACCCGGGTAGAAAACGGAAGGGTGGTTTCCGTTCCCGGCAGCGAATTCGCCGTGCGCAGCCCCCTGGCCGTTTCCTCCATCGGGAGCATTCCCGAGCCGATCCCCGGCATTCCCACCAGCGGAGAACTGTTCAACATTCCGGATGAAGATACCGGCAGGCTGGCCGACTATCCCAACGTTTACGGGCTGGGCAACGTGGTGACGGGAAAGGGCAATATTCGCGATTCCGAGCTGCACGCCCGGAAAATTGTGCACTATATTATCGAGAACGTGTTTCACTGCCACGCCGGGGCCATCGAAGCCGAGCGCATGAAGGACGACCCCGCGGCGCAGGCAGAGGTGGAGCAAAAGGGTCTGTTGGATGAGAGCCAGGTGCAGGCGATTCTCAAACGCATTGCCGATTTGCAGCGCAAAGCCGGCTTTGACGGGAATTATCAAAAGTGGGCGGAAACGCACCGCCCCCCGCGGCTGGAAACCCTGATCGGTTACAGCAAGGAAAAATGAACGCAACAGCCGGGCGCTCCCGGCCCTTCAGCGCTCTAACTCCTCCGCTTCCGCAAAGCGGTAGCCCACGCCCCAGACGGTTTTGATGTATTTGGGCTGGGCGGGATTTTTTTCGATTTTGCTGCGCAGGCGGTTGATATGGGAATTGACGGTATGGTCGTAGCCGTCAAAGTGGTATCCCCAGACGATGTCCAGTAATTCCTGGCGGGTGTAAGCCCGCCCCGGGTGGGTAACCAGGAGGGCCAGGAGCTCGAATTCCCTGGCGGTCAGGCCGATCTTTTTTCCGGCCAGGGTCACTTTGCGCTTCTCGAAATTGATGCGCAGTTCCTCGAATTCCACTTCCGGGGGCGTGGCGGCTGCGGCCTCTTTTTTGATCACATCCACCCGGCGGAGCAGCGCTTTCACCCGGGCCATCAGCTCCCGCAGGCTGAAGGGCTTGGTAAGATAATCATCCGCGCCTAACTCCAGGCCTAACACTTTATCCAGTTCATCCGATTTGGAAGTGAGCATCAGGATCGGGAGGCTTTTCTTCTCTTCCCGGATGCGCTTGCATACTTCCATGCCGTCTAAACGGGGGAGCACCAGGTCCAGGATCACCAGGGCATAATCGTTTTGAAGCGCCTTATTAAGCCCATCTACCCCGTTGGCGGCGTGCTCGAAAGTAAATCCCAGGTCCCTCAAATGAATTTTGACCAGGTCGGCAACATCCGGATCGTCTTCGATCACCAGCACCTTTTTTTCCATCATGCAAGCCCTATCAATGCGAAGTTCAACAGAACGATTTGACCCTGCAAAGATGTCACCGGAATTCCGAAAATGCAAGGGCGAACCTTTTAGCCAACCTCGACGAAAGGAGAAATGGATGCTTCGGAACAGCCTGATTATGGTATGGACGTTAGGAGCGGCGCTCGCGCTGGCATCCTGCCAGGAGAAGAACGCGGAACCGGCCGCCAGGGCGGGGTACGGCGCTTTCTCATTCGAGCAGCGCTTAACCCTGCCGGGAGCGCCGGAGGTGATTTACGACGCCATCAGCGGGGACATCAGCGGGTGGTGGGACCACAGTTTTTCCGAAAAACCGTACCGTTTCTATATCGAACCCCGCCCGGGAGGGGGATTCTACGAAATCTTCAACGAGCAGGGCGAGGGGGTTTTGCACGCCACGGTGATTTACGCCGAGCGCGGCAGGCGCCTGCGCTTCGAGGGTCCCCTGGGGCTTGCCGGCAAGGCGGTAACCCTGGTGTGCACCTATGAATTCGAAGCGGTTAGCGGGGATTCCACCCTGTTAGAATTATCGGTGCACGCCGCCGGGGAGATCGAAGACGGGGTGCCGCAAATCGTGGAGCAGGTCTGGCATCACTTTTTAGTGGAGCGCTTCAAGCCCTACGTGGAGTCGGGCGGGCATCTCTCGAAAATGGAATGAGCGTGGCGGGGTAAAAGCGGCGTTTGCAATGGCGCCCATCCGGGTTCTACCAGGGGCGGGGAAGATACCCGGGGCCGCTGCCGAAGGCGGCGGCGGCCGGCCGGGATAAGCGGGGTTCGGTTTATTGAGGATTTTGCCCGGTGGTTTCGCCGGGGCCGGCCGGGGCTTTGTCCGCCGGCCATTTGCTCTCGAAGAGGGCGCGTTTGACCGGGTCGTTTTCGAACACCAGGCGGCCCACCCGGTTGATGCGGTTTACGGCATCGTAGATAACCTGGAATTTCTGGTAGCGTTCCTGAGTGGCGGATCTTTTGGTATCTTTTTTCAGCTCCTGGGCCTGGTCGGCCTGGCGCAGGCTGTCCAGCAGGGCGCTTCCCTCGGCTAAAATTTCCGGGGTCTGCCCGACCGCGGCCAGCTCGGTTTGATGCTGGGTTGCGAGGCTGATCAATATCTCCATCACCGGCATCATTTTGCTTTCGCTGCCGGCGGCGGCGTTGAATTGTTTGGCCGGAAAGGCATTAGCCTGGGGCGAGACGTTGCCAAAGGCCAGTTGCAGGCGGGTGCGGAGATTGCGGCCCCATTGGAAGCAGGCTTCCAGGGCGCTCTCTTTTTCCCGGGTAAAACCGCGCAGGTCGATGCGGTTGGCGGTTTCATCCGGCAGGGCCTCGGCGACCTGGATGTTGCTCTCGAACTCATCGAGCAGTTGGGTGGTGATACCGAAATCTGCCAGGCCGGCCTGGTGGGCGCGGGCGTTTTCCAGGGTGGTTTTAGCGACCGATAAAATGGTCTCTTCGGAGAATCGGGGTTTGTTCATGATTCCCTCCTGAATCTTTTATGTTTAGTGAATGATTTTTAGTTTAATTGATGGGTATAGATTATAGCGGAATTCAAAAATGTTTATTATCGAGATCACGTGATCGGAAAAGAAAAATTTGAGCGGGGTAAACCGCGGGGTATCCGAATTTTTGGCATTGGCGTTCATCCTGGCGCTTTTACGTCACCCTGCCTGCCGCCGCGGCCGGGCAGGATGCCATATTCGAGTTCCCGTGCAGCCATCCGAACGCCGGGAGGCTAACAGCGACGCCGGGGAAAGGGACGGCACGGTTTGAGAAATGAACAGTACGCTCTTCGGGAGGGATGGTACAGTTGTAAAAATGAGGTGCGCGCTCTTCGGGAGGGATGGCACGGTTGTAAAAGTGAGGTGCGCGCTCTTCGGGAGGGATGGCACAGTTGTAAAAGTGAGGTGCACGCTCCTCGGGAGGGATGGTACAGTTTTCGAAATTGTGAGCGCAGTGTTCGGGACGGGCGAGGCGGTTTTAGAAATGGAGGGGAGGGTAGGGCGGTAAAGAGTTGGGGATCGTGTTCACTCTTTTGCCTGCCCGGGTATAGACAGAGTGATTCCGGGTTTCAATCCTTGTTTTGCTGGAAGACCCTCGACAACGATTCGGCGAATTTCGTTTTTTCAATCCACGCACCCGCGAGGGGCGCGGCTAAGCATATCAAATAGTTATACTTTTAAATAAACATCGTAAGATACTACTACATCGCGGCAGAGTTAGTCCGCCGCCAGGCTTACTGGTTGCGAAGTTCAACTTCGCAACCCAATTGCGTGCCGAAGTTCAACTTCGGCACGAGGATCGACGGACTTTCTCTGCCGGGGAGTACTACTTTGATAATGAGGTAGAAAAGCTTACAAAAATAACTTGACCTACCCTATCACAATGTGATATATTTTGCTGTGTTAAAACTGAAAACCAAATGGTTTAACAAATGGGCAAAAAAGAACTCGATATCTGATGATACATTGCTGAAAACGCTTGAGGCAATATCTGATAATCTCAATGTTGTTAATTTAGGAGGGGGGCTTTATAAGGTCCGAACACCAAGAATAGGCCGGGGTAAAAGTGGTGGATATAGAACTCTTGTGGTATACAAGGAAATGGATAGAGCAATATTCGTATATGGGTTTTCTAAAGCAGAGCGAGATAATTTGGATAAAAAAGAATTGGGATATTTTAGAAAACTGGCAAAAGATTTATTACAGATAAGCACAGAAGAATTTTTGAGGCAGGAGGAGTTAGGCAATTTCTTAAGCTTGGAGGAAAAAAAATGAGAGAAGCTATAAAAGATGCAATAGGCGATACAGTTCAGGATCTCATTCTAAGTGGGATACCAACGTCATTTTCTGAAAAAGAATTGAAGGAACTTGGAGTAATAATTCCGGAAGTAGAAATTGATGCACATGATATTCAAGAGATAAGAAAAAAAACAAAGTTAAGCCAAAGTGTGTTTGCAAGATTGCTAAATGTCAGTCCATCTTCAGTTCGACAATGGGAACAAGGGAAAAGAAAACCGTCAGGCTCAACAAAGGTATTATTAGAGCTATTGCGTATGCAACCAAGTATTCTTAACTATCGCCTTAAAGCATCATACGCAGGCAAAAAAGTATAACTTTCAATCCACGCGCCCGCGAGGGGCGCGACGGTTTCCGGGCGCTTTCCAGCGTTTTAGATACGCTGTTTCAATCCACGCGCCCGCGAGGGGCGCGACTTTTAGCTCCTCTAAGGTATCGCGGCCCCTGCCAGTTTCAATCCACGCGCCCGCGAGGGGCGCGACAAAAGAGGCCGGAAACGTTCGGTAATGGTTTTGGGTTTCAATCCACGCGCCCGCGAGGGGCGCGACTATTTTGCATTCTTGCATTTCCCTTATGGGCGCGTTTCAATCCACGCGCCCGCGAGGGGCGCGACCGGAATGGGCAGCAGCGACAGCAGCAAGCGCGTGGTTTCAATCCACGCGCCCGCGAGGGGCGCGACTCCACCTGGGCCTCATCGCATACCGGCTGCCCCCCGTTTCAATCCACGCGCCCGCGAGGGGCGCGACTATAACGTTGACGCCCAGCGCGCCATCGTTTACAAGTTTCAATCCACGCGCCCGCGAGGGGCGCGACTTGCTTTGGGCGATTCCAGAAGTTTACTTTCCAGCCGTTTCAATCCACGCGCCCGCGAGGGGCGCGACAAGTATATCATGCCCTGAAACAATACGCTAAAAGTTTCAATCCACGCGCCCGCGAGGGGCGCGACTTTGCTGTGGTTCCAGAACCGCCAAAAGGATCATGTTTCAATCCACGCGCCCGCGAGGGGCGCGACCCGCGGCGGCGTTGGGGATGCGGGTCATCCTTTCGCCGTTTCAATCCACGCGCCCGCGAGGGGCGCGACTACCATGCCTTCCGATCTTTTACAACGCGCAATGTTTCAATCCACGCGCCCGCGAGGGGCGCGACTCGTCCGGCAATCGGGGAAGAAGTGCCAAGCGATGTTTCAATCCACGCGCCCGCGAGGGGCGCGACTTGGAAACGGATTATCAGGGATGAACGAAATATCAACGTTTCAATCCACGCGCCCGCGAGGGGCGCGACCAACATTGAAATTTATGACGAAAGATGTAGTAAGCGTTTCAATCCACGCGCCCGCGAGGGGCGCGACAAGATTTTGATTTGACGGTAAATAATTGACCAGGGTTTCAATCCACGCGCCCGCGAGGGGCGCGACAAACCCGCCGCGCAATTCCTTTATCCCAGGTTATTGTTTCAATCCACGCGCCCGCGAGGGGCGCGACCTGCGCTTCTTCCAGTGTCATAATTGCCTTTTTAAGTTTCAATCCACGCGCCCGCGAGGGGCGCGACGTTCCGGGGATTTTTATTTTATGGGTAATTTGTTGTGGTTTCAATCCACGCGCCCGCGAGGGGCGCGACCCATTCGGCAATCATGCGTTGCACCTGGGCGATGTTTCAATCCACGCGCCCGCGAGGGGCGCGACTTTGTGGGGTAATTTCGTCCCTGGAATCAGGCGTTTCAATCCACGCGCCCGCGAGGGGCGCGACCACAAAACGGGCGTTATGTGCGATTTGTGGGGCAAGTTTCAATCCACGCGCCCGCGAGGGGCGCGACTTTGGTTTTGTCTCCGGCGCACATATAATACAAGTTTCAATCCACGCGCCCGCGAGGGGCGCGACGAACTACCGGATTAATTATCACAGTGACAGAAGGGTTTCAATCCACGCGCCCGCGAGGGGCGCGACGGAATACCTATATTTTTTGCCAGTTCCCGATAGGAAGTTTCAATCCACGCGCCCGCGAGGGGCGCGACCAAAATAAAATACCTTATTAGTTTCTAAGAGATGTTTCAATCCACGCGCCCGCGAGGGGCGCGACATTATTGCCTTTAGGACTTGGTTATTTAATTTCAGTTTCAATCCACGCGCCCGCGAGGGGCGCGACCATAGCTGATTCTACAGACCATACATACATACTTGTTTCAATCCACGCGCCCGCGAGGGGCGCGACTTTGATACTATTGCAAGACTTAAATAACGTAGATGTTTCAATCCACGCGCCCGCGAGGGGCGCGACCAAAGTTTGCCGGAGTATTTTACTGTTTCTCGTGTTTCAATCCACGCGCCCGCGAGGGGCGCGACAAATAACGGAGCTATATATGATAGCAACACAATAAGTTTCAATCCACGCGCCCGCGAGGGGCGCGACCTTTAGTCGCAACACCTGTTCCCTCTTCGAGTTTGTTTCAATCCACGCGCCCGCGAGGGGCGCGACATTGGAAAAAATGGAACTGTGACTTTAACTGTTAAGTTTCAATCCACGCGCCCGCGAGGGGCGCGACTTCATCCTGATTATTAAATCTATACTCATCTATATGTTTCAATCCACGCGCCCGCGAGGGGCGCGACATTATTACCGTTAGGAATCGGCTATTTACTTTCGTTTCAATCCACGCGCCCGCGAGGGGCGCGACCGTTATATCAATTTTCTCTGAAATAGCAAGCCTTACAAACCCTGTGAACGCTTAACTGGTAAATTTGACCATAAACTATCCTGCCTTTCTTGCCCAATTAATCTTTTTTCCTGATTTTACTTACCCGCTAACTGCCCGGCAATTTCACGTCTGCTCCGGTTAGCGGAACCTTTTTCACTTCAAATACGCCGTCGAAACTCAGATAATCATGGGTTCATCAACGTCAGCTATGGGGCCGGCGCCGTGATGTTCCACTCGCCGTTTCCAGTTGGCGCCCAAAAAATAAAAGCGCAGGCTGTCGGTTTCCGGGTCATAAATACGGAACAGTTTACTTTTCAGCGTTTCCCACTGCGCCGGGGTTACCTGGCACTCGAAAACCGAATTTTGAACCCGCATTCCATAATCCACACAGGTCTTGGCGGTTTTACGCAGCCGCCGTACGCCTTCCGGCGTCGTGGTGGAAACGTCGTAACTGACTAAAATCATCATGGCTTTACTCCTTCCCTTGTAACTATCCTGACAATGTTAAATTCCAAATTTTACCGCAGAGAACGCAAAGGGCGCAGAGTGATACCTTTTTAAAAAAGCAATAAATCTCAGCGATCTCTGCGAACTCTGCAATGCAAACGTGTAAGAACGTGTTTTTTTAGCAAGTTTTTAAGACCGTTAGAGGTTGTTTTTTTACCGCAGAGACCGCCGAGGGTCGCAGAGTTCTTTATCTAAAAATAATCTCTGCGTTTCTCCGCGCCCTCTGCGGTGAAATTAAATCTGCACATATTTTGGTTGCGACCAAAGGCCGCGCCAGGAACTCTGCGGTGAAATTTAACATTGTCAATCTATTCAGACTTTACTTCACATAAAACGGCGGGTAATCGGGAATATCACCGCGAACGTGGCGCGCCAGGAGCTGCGCCTGAACGTGGGGGAGCAGGCCGGCGGTCATTTTTTCACCCAGGAAGGGATGGGTTAGCTCTTCCTGTTTGCGCTTCTGGTAGGCAGTGATCACGGTTTTGCGGGCCTCATCGCTCAGGCGCACTTCTCCCGATTCCCGGA
>CAZFVV010000022.1:0-37090 GCA_964522165.1 uncultured Calditrichaceae bacterium | reverse complement strand
GTGATCACGGTTTTGCGGGCCTCATCGCTCAGGCGCACTTCTCCCGATTCCCGGATCTCGAAGTCGCGCAGATTGACCTGCCGGAGATTGACCAGGTTGAGCATCACCCGGTCGGCCAGGTAGGCGCGGAACTCTTCCATGATATCCAGCGCCAGGCTGGGCCGGCCGGGGCGGATTTGGTGCAGAAAGCCGATCTGGGGATCCAATCCCACCGTTTCCAGGGCGGAGCGCACGTCGTTGACCAGCAGGGCGTAGAGGAAGGAGAGCAGGGCGTTGACGGGATCCAGGGGCGGGCGCTTGTTCCGTCCCTGGAAATGGAAATCCTCCTTCTGGGCGGTGATGAGTTCGGAGAGCACCCCAAAATAGAGGTTGGCGCACTCCCCTTCGTAGCCCCGCGCTTCCTCCAGGTTGGAGGCGGATTGGATGTTCCGCAAACGCCGGCCCAGGGTATCGACGGCCTCTGACAATGATGGGGAAGAATTATCGGGATGGTTTCTCTGGTGGCGCATCAGGAGCGTTCGGGCATTGGTGACTTTGGCGGCGATGACGGCCCGGGAGATTGCCAGCGCCTGCTGTTCATTATCCGCCATAGCGTATTGCGATTTACGCAGCAACACGTTGCCATGCTGCGGCCCATATACCTTGGCCAGGAATTTCCCGTTTTCGCTGAGAAAACTGACCCCGACGTTGTTCTCGGCGCAGAAGGCCATCAGCGCCGGGGTGAGGGGCTTGAACCCGAAACAGACGATGTTTTCGATGGAGTGGATGGGAGCCTGGAAGACTTTTTTGTTGTGCACCTCCACCACAAAGGTATTGCGTTCCTTGCGAATATAAGCCTCGTCAGAGGTGATGTAGAGGGTGTTGAGGTGTTTTTTCATGGGGTATAAAGCCCTTTTATATAGGGTCCCAGTTTCCGCTCGCTCATCGCTTTGGGCTGGCAGACCTCCTGCAGCGAGCAGCGCGGGCATCTTTTCAGATAGCGCGACAGGGTAACGCCGGCCTGTTGAATCAACTCGTCGAGGACTGGCGCGCGCCCCCGGGAGATTAGCCCGTGCACCGCGGCGATGATCTCCTCAGTCTGTTTGCGCAGCGGCTCATCGATTTCCACCGCCACCCGGCGGCGGATGCGCCCGTAGAAGAATTCGCCGCGCCGCACCGTGGTATTCAGCATTTCTTCTAAGCAGAGCGCCTGGGCGCAGAGCTGCACTTTGTCGCTAAGGTCTTCTTTGGGTTTCCCGGCTTTGAATTCCACCGGCACAACCTCCGGCCCGGCGCTGGCATTGCGCGGTGCGCGGAATTCCACCACGTCGGCCCGCCCGGTAATGCCTAAGCGATAGGAGTGGATGCGCAGCCCGCGCACGGTTTTGGTCGCGCCGCGGGTTTCAAAGGTGTCGCTATCCACCTTTTCGTGCAGCAGGGCGCCGCGGGTGGTGTAGAGGTTTTCCTGCCAGACGTCCTCGATGTGGATCAAAGCGCACTGGCGCGGGCAGAAGACGTAGTGCTGCAGGGCGTTAATCTGGATGAAATCATCTTCGCTGAACATAGTTATAAAGCTCAATTCACCGGTACGATTTTAAACGTCTCGGAAAACGGTTGGCCATCAAATAGAACCTCGTAATCAGAGAAATCACGGGCAGGGCCGGTCGTCTTCCGGCGGTGGGTAACCCGCGCAAACAATTCGTGCACCGGCTTATTGCCCAGAGCAGTTGCATGTTCAAAGACAATAAGTTTTCTTGTGCTCATCAAACCGCGGGCGGCTGAGCGGTCATGCTCGAACATTTCCTGCATCGCCTGCCAAAACAACTTGAGGTCTTCTTGCGAGAAACCTGTTTGCTCGGCAAGGTGCGCGGAGACGAAACCATGGGTGCGGTATAAGCCATAAGGGACGGTGTATTTTCGGCCCATTTCAGCGCCGCCAGTTTCCGCGCGCTCGGCAGTTGTTTTTGCAACTCTTGTGATGCTGTGCTCTAAGGCTATGACAGGCTCGACAGATCTCGAGAAGG
Organism: uncultured Calditrichaceae bacterium; assembly: GCA_964522165.1. GTDB lineage: Bacteria > Calditrichota > Calditrichia > RBG-13-44-9 > J075 > JABWBP01. The sequence continues at coordinate 35,087 of CAZFVV010000022.1, read as the reverse complement.
TCAATTGTATAGGTCCGCGAACTTGACCTGCATTCGGGCCAGTGCTCATTACCGCTCCAAATGTTCTTACATCATAATAGTCTCTACACATCTGATCGCGCCCCTTTATTATTTCTCCTCCTTGTGCAACTCCCTTTGTGTTGCGTTTCTTTCCGTCAGCCTCATCTTGAGGAGCCTCCTCAAGATTAATTCCTAATCTCTCATATGCCCCGGAAATCAAATTATTTAGGATTGCCTTTTCTTTTACAAAAATGTCATAGTGGTCCTTAGGTTTGCCATTGATAGTCTGGACCATCTGAACATAGTTTCGTGCTTTCCTTTTCAAGCAAACATCGGTCACGATGCCCATACCGGTTTCGGCGTCGATGCGAGGCAAGTTTCCGGCATCGGGGTCGCCGTTGGGATTGCCGTCTTTTACATCGAAGTAAAAAACGAAGTCGTAACGTTTAGTAATTGGTGCCATAGGAAACTCCTTTCTTTAATAATGGACAATTATGGTTGTGTAGTTACGTTTTCGATTTTTTTGCTGGCGAAGAAATCCTGCCGTTGATGGTAATAGCCGACAGAAAAATATGCCTGGTCTTGTAAAGGTAAATGTGCCGGGAAATATGAGAGTTCCGACATAATCTCACCGATCAGTTTTTCCAGGTTTACTCGTCTCCCCGGATTGTCCAGTTTTGCCAGGTGGTGATTCTTCAACTTCAATAATTGTGAGAACACCGCAACCGGGCTCGTAGATGCCGCTCCGTAAAAACGGTCGCGAATGGTGGTATTGATTCCGGGATTTGCCTCTTCTTGAATTTTCTCAAGAACGGCAAACAGCCTGCCTAATCGATAGCCGGGGTTTTTGTTGGTTGGATCAAGCGCCATAGAGATCTCCTTTTCGTTAGGTTTGTGAATACGGTTAAAGCGATTAAGATATGCTTTCAAAATTGCTGCACGCGCCCTTGTGACACTCTGTTCCACCCGGATTCTTCGGATGCACTGCTGGAGAAGCGTCGTGGGATAAGGGGTGCCATCCAGGATGCTCTCAACAACTGCACCGGCGAGATTGGGCGGAACGTTGTCCATCTTGTACTGTAGAGCGGTCGAGGTGAGGATTCGGTATAAAGAGAGGAACTCAACATCTTTGGGATTTCGCACAATTGCAAAATCGTCAAAATGCATCTTGATCTTTTCACCAAATTCTTTGATGGTTCCCTGACGAAAGAAGCGGACAGAAATCCGCGAGACATTAGGTGCGAGGCCAAGCACATAAAAGCGGTCGGTGCTGGTTGTCAAGCGGCCAGTACGGAATGCCAGGTAAAGGCCCCTGACAGCTTGCACTCCGCGATCAGGATCATCTTTGGGAGGATCGATAATAAACCATTGAAAGTTTTCTTCAAGATCATATGCCTGTGATGCCTCTGCTTGTCTCGCAGCCCAGAAAACGACAGTCGCATCAGCGACACGAACGCGATTCGATTCGCTATCCACCAATGACTGGAGTGCATTTGTATAAGCCGCCGCGGCCTTCTTACTTACCGGTGCTGTCAGGCTTTGCTTCTTCCCATAAGAGATAAACGCGGAAGCATTAAAGGAAACAAGGTTTGCACCGGATGTTTGTGAACCGACGATTCGTTTTATCACCGTATGAGTCAACTCGATGGGAACATTCGTCTCACCCGTAATCAAGCATGTTCCCAAAACCTCATCGGGGGCTTTCCAGTTTTGCATCGCAGCTCTGACATGAGGCTCTGTAATAATTGGCACTACCTTGCCGCTGATTCTAAAGGTCAGGATTGGAGCACCGGAGCTAATTGTTTCTCCGAATTCCTTATGCTCCAAAATTCTCTGGAATGGTGGGCTCATCTGCTTTCCGTTCTTCAAAAAAGTTAGCACAGCCTTTACATCGGAGGGTGGGTCAGGATAATATTGCTCAATGGTCGAAATGAACGAGTTTAGTTTTTTCTCTCCATTTTTACCGACGCCGAGAACAAATTCCGCTTTATCCCACAAAAGGTTAGCGTCGTCGCCAGCCATCGTATGTTTTTGAGCCTGTTTCCCGATCGCCGGCACGTAATAAGATCTACCTCTCAGTTTTTTGGCATGAGGTGTCTGCACCGACTCGAAATCAACAAAATTCCCAGCACCGTCCAGCACGATTAGAAAATCTATTTCTTTAGTTACAAATCCTTCCGGGGCAATCTTCCCACGCTTAGCTTTTCTCTCATAATAATCATACAATGCTTGCAAGATCATCGCCGCACCTCCTCGCTGTCTCGCAGTGGGACATTTACGACGCCATTATTTAGCTCGGCGCGGAAAAACATCGGTTGGGGATCGTTCGGGTCAGTAAAATCCATATCGTAAAGCATAAAACCCAGACTTCTGGTCTCTGCTATGGCAGGCTGCGTTTCTTGTTCCGGTTTTTCAATGAAACGGAAATTACAGCTAAATTCCCGGCACCCGAGATAGGGCTGGTTGAAACATTGCCCTTTCTTTGCGCGGCGCTCAAAGATTGCCAAATACTTGCCGGGTGTTTCGCCATTTCGTGATCCATCAATACCTTCTTCAAAGAGCTTGATCTCCTCTTCTAAAAATTCTTTTTCATCCGCGTCCCAAAGGAAGGCGGGTACGCTTCGAAACTTCAAATGCTTTCGTTTTTCGACCGGGATATACTCCAGGGTGGCATAGAAACGATAGCGTACATCTCGCAGGAACAATCCCGCCCGCTGCTGACGGAAGTCTTCAATGAACAACCCACTAGACCGCTCACTCATAACATTGCCAACCTCATTCCGCCGCACTGAAATCCATTTGATGGGATTGAGCACTTCGATCTTATTGACCTGCCAGCGAATGGCCGGCTTCCATAAAATCGATTCGAACACCGCGCGCACCGCCGAGGGCGTCGGCACATCATAGCTCACCCGCTCCACCTTCATCTCTGGTCGCGTAAAGCAGGCGTAGTCTCCCCAGACTTCAAGGCAGAAGGGTTTGTAGTTTTGAGAACCCATGTGGATACCTCCAATTTTTAACAAAAAGATTAAAATACTGTGCTATCGAACCAGGCGTTTTCGTCTAATTGTAAACCGATGCCGGGTCTGTAAAGGCCATCAGAGCATTGAACCCAGTAACCGGCCACTTCTTCCACATAACCCCGCTTGTGGATGTATTCGAATTGCCTGAAGTGAACATTCACAATAAACCGTTGTAGTTTTCTGAGAGTCTCTCTGTTCAGACCCCCGTATCGCAATTGTTCAATGAGTTTGTTGCTGTTGCTGCCAGTTTTGGGATTCTTGTACCATATCACGATGCTCTGCTGGTGATCTTCGATCAGACGAAAGTTCTGGGCCAGAGTACGGAATTGAAACTCGAAACTTGCAGCGTCTCGAACGAGCTGGTCATAGAAGTTTGGCTTATCAGAGTTGTTCAATGCAGAATAGAAATGCCGAAAATACTTCACAAAAAGTTGCGGCGAGAGCTCCTGAACAACATTGGTGCGAAGGATTTCCTTGCAGGCATCCTCTCCCTTGCGGAGCAAACCCACAGGCGCGGGCCTGGGGGGAACGAAAACGACGACCTTTCCTTTTTTCCCGCTCTGGGCAAGTTTGTTTTCCCGGTTGCATCGCCCGGCGGCCTGAGCAATCGAATCGAACCCTGCGAGAGCGCGATACACCACCGGGAAATCAATATCCACACCTGCTTCGACCAGTTGGGTGCTAATGACTCGAATCGGTTTACCGTTCCGGAGTTTTTCTTTTATCCCCGAGATGACCACGCTTCGTTCCTCGCCGCACATCAACGCGGAGAGGTGAACGGTATCTTCGGGCATTAGGCTGTGCAAGTCGCGGCAATCTTTTCGGGAGTTGACAATACATAACACTTGTTCGTACTGCACAAGCTCTTCTTTAATGGATTTCCATTCGTTTCCCTGATTCAAATCGCTGGGTAGAAATAATTCAACGCGGGAAAACTCTCTTGCCAAAGATTCCGGGTCATCAATAATAGGGGTGACATTCTCTATCCCTTGAATCACATTGGGCGGAGAGCCGATCTTTCCTTCGAGGGCAGGCTGCGTGGCGGTCATCAAGACAACGGTAACTCCGAAATGTTCAACCAAACCCCGTAACACGGAAAGAACCGGTTTAAGGTATTCCGGTGGCAGCATCTGCACTTCGTCAAGAATAATGATGCTGTTGGCAATGTTATGAAGCTTGCGGCAGGAAGAAGTTCTGCTGGCAAACAGCGATTCAAACAACTGAACATTGGTGGTTACAATAATCGGGGCGTCCCAGTTCTCCGAAGCCAACCGGTTTCTGTTTGTTTCTTTCGCCGGGTCAAGATTGCTGTGGTGTTCAATAACCTGATCTTCGCCAAAGAGGAAGTCATTAGTTTTTTTTCGTTCTTCGATCTCATCATCGTTGTCCGTTCCGTATTTGAAAATCTTCGCCGTCTGTTCGATGATGCTGGTGTATGGAATTGCGACAATGATTCTGCGTTTGTTGAAATGAAGCGCGTGTTCAAGCGCAAAAGCCATAGACGATAAGGTTTTCCCTCCGCCGGTTGGGACGGTTAGCGAAAAGAATCCGGGTTTCAAATGAGCTTTGGTTTTGCACAAGTCGCGGATTTTTTTTCTTTTGCGGTTGATAGGCGTATCCGGTGATTCCTTTTCTTTGCGTTGGATGTAGGTATCGAAACGACCATTCAATTCGCCCAACGAAAGATATTTGCCGCGCTGCTGGCTTTTCTCCGGTTGCATAAATGCCTCAGTGTCGAGAAAGTCTGCATCCACAAGACAAGAAAAGAGCATTCGTATCCAGAGATGGAAATGCTCCTTGCCCTTTTCATACTCCTGGGCAGAAGCGATACGCAGCGGAGGTGATTTGGGAAAACTTTTTTGAAGAAAGGGAATTGTTTCAGGGATTATTCTAATTGCATCAAGATCAACGGTGTTCAAAAGAAGATTCGAAACTTCCGCATAAACTCTATTGCAGAGATCTCCTCCTGCCTCGTCAGGATTCCAATCAGGTAATCCGGCGTGGTGTCCTGCGATGCCATAAGCGAGAATACGTGATGGCGGAGTCTGTTTTCCTCGCTCGAGGGCCAGCACTGCACCTGCGGTGCTGTGGTTGGGCCTTCCGGTTTGGTTCTCGATGTGAGCATCTTCGTCGTATCCGGTTTTGCGCTGCAAATACTTTTGCCACGCCGGATGAAACTTCCCCAGATCATGCCAATGCCCCAAAAGCTCCCCCCAATCCCGGTTGCCGAATTCCGCCGCAAACTCCCCGGCCATTCCGGCCACCCCTTCCAGATGCTCTGCCAGCCGGTGCACCGACCAGGAATCATCGTCGTTGCGTTTTACATGGGCAAGAAACTCTGTTTTCATTGGCCGCCCTTTTTCGTTTGAAATTCCGCAAAGTGGCCAACCTCCCGGATCCCGGCCTTCCGGGATACCGGGAGGTTAGATTCCTATCCAGGTTTGATCCAATATAATCTATACCCCTGACAATCCCGGTCACTCTATTTTCACCATTTGCATTTTTTTGCGGCGGATTCTCCCTCCCGCTATCCTCAGAATGAACCTTATTCCAGGATAAGTGGTTGTTTTATAATGTAATGAATAGCCCCCCGATTTATCGGGGGGATTACAATTTATCCTCATACCAAAGCTTTTGGGGGCTTTAGCCCCGCGTAGTGCAAAAATCGGGGATAAATCCCCGGGAAAAAGTAAGGGTTGATTTGTTTTTGTCCCCGATCTAAAGATCGGGGCTATTCAATCTTTCATAAAAATTAAATATTTAGCTATGAATAAGGTCTAATATAATTTTCGACCGGTTCACCACAAGCTTCGGCAACGTTGTTAATCTCTCTGCTCCCGCTCCCCACTCGGCAGCGGTAAGAGACATGCTAAAGCATGGCAATCAATCCGATGACCCCTATGCGCCATGCTCCCGGCCTTCATACCCCGCCAACCCCTCCCGCAGCATGCGCTTCGCCTTCTCCCGCATCCCCGCCGGCTCTAAAATCTCCGCCTCCCCGCCAAAGCCCAACAGCCAGCGCAGCCACTGGATTTCCCCGTTGATGGTGGTATCCAGGATCAGGGCCTCGCCTTCCTCGACCATATCTTTGGGAGAGAAACGCCCGTCCTTTTTGACGATCTCTTTTGCCAGGCCGCTAAAGCGGGCGCGCAGGCGCTGCTGGCAGTCCACCATGATCCCTAAGCTGCCGCGAAAGTATTCCCAGGGATCGAACCGGCGCGGGGCAAAGGTCTCTTTTTCCACCCGCAGCCGGTCGATGCGATCCAGGCGGTAGATGCGGAATTCCTGGTAATGCGGCGTCCAGGCCACCAGGTACCAGGCGCGCTCGCGGAACGTGAGCAGGTACGGCTCCACCACCCGGTTCTCCACAATTTCCCCTTTCAAGCGGCGGTAGCGCACCAGGGTAATCAGCAAATGCGCCTCGATGGCCTTCTGCAAGCGGGCGAACGCGCCGGTTTTGGCGCGGGCAGGGGGCGGCGGCTCCAGGGCCACCGCGGGATTCTCCGCCGGGCGCTCCAACAGTTTGTTAAGCAGGCCGTTCACGACGTCTTCTAACTCTTTATCCAGGTGCAAGGGCAGGTTTTGCAGGGCCAGGGTGAGCGCCAACTGTTCGGCGGGGGTGAGGGCAAGCTGCGGCAGGGGGTTCTCCTCGGCGATGTAATATCCCTTGTGGCAGGAGAGCCGCACGCCGGCCTCGCCCAGCGCCTGAATATCCCGGTAGATGGTGCGCTCGGTGACGCGGCACATTTTCGCTATCTTCGGCGCGGTCATCCTGCGTTTTTCCCGCAGCAACTTCCAAACTTTGAGAAGTCGGATAGATTTCTGCATCGCATGTTCCTCAGGCATTTCAGGCTATGGTTTTCACCGGGGTCAACCGGACCTCAAAGATTTAAAAAACCTTTGAGGTCTTCGCGAATCGAATAAAATTTGCCGGGGATATAACGTCGCTGTAAAGCTAAAATAAAGGAGGGAATAAATCAATACCGGATTTCTTTTGTGAACCGGGCGAGAGGGGGCGCAGCCGGTTCCGGGGTGGGACAGGCGAGGTTTATAAATTATCAACAGGGTTACTTTTGCGCTATTGCGCCTTTCGCCTTCGCTGCGCTTTTCCCGAAGGAATAAGGCATCTCTCCTATTACCGGCTGCTCTACAAAGGTTAGAAGTTATACCGCATGGTAATGCGCGGCTCGAACCGTTCGACCGGGTTGAACTCTCCCGGCTGATCGGGGTTTTCCAGCCAGTACCAGCGGTAAATGGCGGTGAAGTAGAAGAATGAGTACATCTGGTAACTCGCCTCTGCGCTCAACACCGAGCGGGTATCCAGGGTGCGGGCGTCTTCAAAGGTCTCGATGCCGCTTTTATCGTAATAACCGCGCAGCTCGATGCGGGGAATCAGGGTCGGGGCGGAAGCTTCCAGGTGCAGCACCCCGCTTCCGGGCACCCCGTTCAGCTTCTGGAAGCTGCCCAACAGCAGGATGCGATTGAGAACGTGGCCGCCCAATTCGCCCAAATAACCTTCGGTTTTCGGGCTGTTTTCCAGGAAATTCTGCACGCCCAACTCCCGGTTCAACTCGTACAGGGGACCAAACAGGCTGGGGACGAAACGGGACCCGATAAACCGTTTCTCGAATTTGGCCGAGAGGCCGAAAATGCCCACGAAATTGGGGAACACGAAATCGATCCCCAGGGCTTTTCCGTTCCCGTAATCCACAATCTGGGAATAGTCGGCGTAAACAGTGCTGCTCAGGGTGGAAATTTTCAACCATTGCAGATCCACGCCGAAGCCGTACGCGGAAAGGGCGTCGGTAGAATCCAATTGCTGCCCGCTGGGAATTTCGCCGTCACGGGCGTAGGTTCCGTAAATGCGCAGGCGGTTGAGGATGGGAGGCGCATTTTGCATAAACTGGAGCGGCCGAACATAGAGATTCGCTCCCCAGAAAGTCTTGAAAGACATGGATCCCCATACGGTCTCGAATCCCCCGCGGTTTAAATCCAGGTCGGCGATCAACCCGATTCTTCGCTTATCGTAGGTAGAAGCGTTGTTATAGTTCCACACCAGGGACCCGTGCGCCAGGGTGGCCCGGTCGATGGTGCCGACCAGGAAAAACTGGGGATCGTATTTCTGGCCGTAGCGGATGTAACGAATCATGCGAAGAATGCCCGCCCCATCCTTGTACTCGATGTCGCGGAATTTCCAATTGTTCTGGTTATCGAACAGAAGCTGCAAATAAATGCCCACCCCGAATTTCCCGATGGCGATATCCGGCGCAATGGTAAAGGTGGTGTAGGGCTGATCGTCGATCCAGGTAACCCCCAATCCGCCCAGCAGAGAATTCTGTTCCGGGTAGCGGAAAGGGTCTTTGAACTCCTGGGCCTTTGCCAGGAAGAGAAGCGCCATCAGAAAAGCTGCCATAAAGATCATTTTGCTGTGCATGGGGAGTTCCTTCCGGTTTTGTAACAGTTTACCTTTGAAAAGAGCCTGGCCGGCTGCTTTCGCAATTACGAACGTTTCCTTTCCGAGAACTTCCGTAAAATTAATATAACCGGCCGGTAAAACAAATTATTTTTCGCCTTTATCGGGAGCGAAAAAAAGCGATTATATACGCCGTTGCCGGGGTTACATCGGCTCTTTGTCTTCCCGGAGGCAAAAAAAACCTTCATGAGTTTGCGGTTGAGCAGATGCGCCGCGCCTTGTCAAGTTATTCTGGTTCCGGGGCGCTTTTTGTCGTATATTTTTTCCTTTTCCAGGGTAGATGTTAACTACAGGGGTATATCATGAAACTGATCGACCTGCTCCAGCCCGAACTCATCAAATACCCGTTGGCAGCCTCCTCCAAGATCGACGTGATCAAGGAACTGCTTACCCTCTTAGCGGAGCATCAACGTATTCGCAACCCCGAAGAAATTCTCACTGCAATCCTGGAAAGAGAAAAGGTATTGAGCACCGGCCTGGGCAACGGGGTGGCCATACCCCATTGCCGCTCGAACGCCGTGCAAGAATTTAGCCTGGCCCTGGGCATCCACCCCCGGGGGGTAGAATTCCAATCACTCGATCATAAACCCTCCCATATTATTTTTTTGTTAGTAGGGCCGGAAGCCGAAGCCGGTTTTCATCTCCGCCTGCTCAGCCGTATCTCCCGCATCATTTCTAAACCGGAGGTACGGGAAAGCATTATGGCCAGCCACTCCGCCCCGGAAATTCACCGCATTCTACAAAACCAGGAAGCGGAATTTTTTGAAGTCGCTTCCTGAAAATTGTCTTCTCATTTCTTTGAATACCTGACTCGCGAGAGAGGAATCTCTTCCCGCGGTTGTTTCGCCAAAACGAAGAAATGGTTCTTTCCTCAACGTTTGAAGCGTATGGGAGTCGATCATGGATGATTTCACCAACTACTCTGCCAGCCCGCAGCTCAATGAGCTGCTGGATACCGTGGTCAAAGAGGTGCGCATGTTTGCCGAAGCGCAGATCAGCCATCTCCAGCGTTTGACCGAGATCGGAATTGCCCTTTCGGCGGAAAAAGACATCCAAAAGCTGCTGGAAATGATTTTAGAAGAAGCGATGTCTTTTACCCATGCGGACGCCGGCACGCTCTATACCGTGGATGACGCGGCCAAATGTTTGCGTTTCGAGATTATCAGAAATCTCACCCTGAATACCTTTTTAGGGGGTAAAAAGGGCCGGGAAATCGACCTTCCCGCGGTTCCTTTGGAAGTGGAGGGCCGGCCCAATCTCGCCAACGTTTCCTCTTTCTGCGCTTTGAATAAAAAAATCGTCAATATTCCGGAGGTGTACCAGGCGGAGGGGTTTGATTTTACCGGCCCGAAGGAGTACGACGCCCGCACCGGCTACCGTTCCCGTTCCATGCTGGTAATCCCCCTGGAGAACCGGGAAAACGAGGTGATCGGGGTGCTGCAGTTGCTCAACGCCAAAAACCCCGAAACCGGGGAAGTCATTCCCTTTGATGCGAAATACGAGCAGACCGTGGTGGCCCTGGCTTCCCAGGCGGCCATCGCTTTGGAGAACGCCCGGCTGATTGCGGAGTTGAAGAAACTGCTCCACGCTTTTATCGAAAGCATCGCCACCGCCATCGACGCCAAATCGCCCTACACCGCCGGGCACATCAGCCGGGTTACCGAACTGACCATGATGATCGCCCGCAAGGTCAACGAGGCGCGGGAAGGGGCTTTTGCGGAGGTGGCCTTCAGCGAAGAGGAGTTGGAAGAGCTGCGCATCGCCGCCTGGATGCACGACGTGGGCAAAATTTCCACCCCGGAGTACGTGGTGGACAAATCCCGCAAGCTGGAGACCATTTTCGACCGCAGCGAGCTGGTAAAAACCCGCTTCCAACTCATCCGGCAGGTAAAAGAGAAAGAAATGCTGGCGCGTAAATTAGCGGCGCTGCAGAGCGGCGCGGGGAGCAGCGAAGAGAGCGGAAAATTGGAGCAGGATCTGCAACGGGAGCTGGCGCTGCTGCAAGAGGAGGAAGATTTCATCATCCGCTGCAACCTGGGCCGGGAGGAGATGCGCGACCAGGACATCGAGCGGATGAAAGAGATCGCCGCCAAAGAGTACGAAATCGACGGGCAGCGTTATCCCTATTTGAGCGAGGATGAGCGCCGCCACCTCTGCATTCGCCGCGGCACTTTAACCCCGGAAGAGCGCAAAATCATCGAAAATCATGCCCTCCTGAGCATCAAAATCCTGCGGCAGCTTCCCTTTCCCCGGCAACTCTCCCACGTGCCGGATTACGCCGGGGGGCATCACGAGCGGTTGGACGGTTCCGGCTATCCCTTCGGGCTGAAGGCGGAGGAGCTGCCCTTGCAGGCGCGAATCATGGCCCTGGCGGACGTGTTCGAAGCCCTTACCGCCAAAGACCGCCCCTACAAGGCGCCCATGAAGCTTTCCCGCGCCCTGGAAATCTTGAAGGATATGTGCGAGCGGCGGCATATCGACCGGGAACTTTACGACCTGTTCGTCAGCAGCGGCCTGTACCGGGAATATGCCGAGAAGGAATTGAGCAAAGAGCAGATCGACGTGGGATGAAACGTAATGCGTAAAACGGAATACGTAATACGAAATAGGCAATGCAGGCTGCGTATTCCGTAACTTTTACCCCCATTACGGTTCACGTATCACGCCGGATTCAACCCCCAGTATAACGCGTTATTGGCATGAACGTTTACCTCCTGCCGCGCAAGCGCGGGCGCTATATGCTGTTTTCGATGGAATTCCAAGAGCCGGGCGGTGCGCCGGAAGAAGCCGGGCAAGCGCCCGGGGGACAAAAAATATTCTGGCGGCGCTTGAAATCCGGCTACGATGTGCTTACCGAAAAGCGCCGCCGCAGCGAGGCGATTTTAACCCACGCCGCCAAAAGCGCGCGGATTACGCTGCATTACCCGGGGCATCTCTCCGCCGGGGAAGCGAATGGCATCTTCGACGATCTGCTGGCGGCGCAGATCAAAAAACACAAACGCTGGCTGATCGTGAACGGCGCCTTGCTGCCCCTCAGCGTGTTGTTCAGCATCGTTCCCGGCCCCAATTTGCTATTAGCCTACCTGGCCTGGCGCACCCTGGCGCATTACCGGGGCAAAAAGGGCGGGGAGAAGGCGCTTTCGGAGTTGGAAATCGTTTTAGCCCCCCAAAATCAACTCTATAGGCTTGATAAGTTGATAAACAAGAGAATCAGCTTGAATCGCAAGGGTAAAATCCGGCAAATTGGCGAAAGTTTGGGGATCGAACGGCTGGATAAGCTCTATTAGGATTTTGGCGTGTTGGCGGATATAGTGGAGCAAAAAGGAATTGCTGGATGGTTAAATGGCTATGTTTCGCCGCTCTCACGATGAGGCTCTCGATGATTCGGGCGATTCTGCTCTTTATGTGCTTTTCAACGGTTCCTGCGCAGCCCTGTGAATGGTTTCTGCCCATCCGGGCGGAGGATCGCCGTTCCTGGGAAGCGGTGAGATTATCCGGGATCGGGGAGTTCGGGTTGCCGCGCCGGGCGCGCCCGCAGGTTCCGGCGCATCTTCATACCGGGGTGGACATCCTCCGCCCGGGGGAGAATTACCGGGATGAACCGGTTTTCCCGGCAGCCAAAGGAACCGTCATCAGCCTGCGCAGCGACGGCCCTTTTGCCCAGGTAATCGTCGAGCACCGCTGCCCCGGCGGCAGCACGGTGTGGACGGTTTACGAACACCTTGCCGGCCTGGCCGTGACGGCCGGCGATACGGTAAGCCCCCATCGTCCCCTGGGGCGCTTTATGACCCGGGAGGAATTGAACCGTTTCGGCTGGCAGTTCGATCACCTGCACTTCGAGATTCTGAGAGAAAAACCCCGCCCCCTGGCTGCCGTTCCCAAAACGCCCTTGCGCCTCTTCACCCCCTACAGCCTGGAGTGCTTTTCCGCAGAAGATCTGCACAAATACTATTTTGACCCTCGCGAATTTTTGGCGTCGCGCTGGAAACGGGTGGAATAACCGGCATCCGGCATCGTTCACGAACTCAATTGAGTGTAACCAAAACACTGTAACTGATGTTACGCAGGGATAAATCCCTGCAAAAATTATGGAAAAGTTGATTTATTCGACCATCCCCGATCTAAAGATCGGGGCTATTCAAGTCTAAGCAAATGAATAGCCCCGCGATTCATCGCGGGGGGGTGTGAATCCTCTCTGGCCATTTGTGAGGGGATTTATCCCCGAATCATGCCCAGTGCGCAACACCAGACTGTAAAAAAGTGATTGAGCAGTAGAAGACAGGAGTGCAAAATTTATTTTGCACATCAGACTGTAAAAAAAGTGATTGAGCAGTAGAAGATAGGAGTGCAAAATGTATATTGCGCTGCCAGTGCAGAGTAGATTCTGCACTCCTGATTTTTTGCCTTGCAGTATTTTGGTTACACTCAACTCAGTTTGTGCCTGTGCGAAGTATAACCCGGCGGTTTCCGCCATCCGGAAAGAGCATCCCCCCGGCACGCTTCCAACACCTTCTCCGCGTTTGCGCGGGCCGCGGCGGTAGCGGTTTCCACCCGGAAGATCGAAGCGGGATCACGCCTGGACAGGCCGTGACGGTAGGTTTTGTCGTAATAATGCCGCAGTAGTATTTCGATGCTTCCCGCCAGATCCCCTTTCTCCAGCGCCTCCAGGGCTTTTTGGGTATGTAATCCGCCCAACCGCTCGCGCAGCCGCTCCGTGGCTTCCCGCAGCCCGGCGGGATCACAGGCTCCGTATTCTTTAAACAGGCGCTGAACGCGCAATTCCAGAGGCATATCCAGGAAGAGCACCGGGGCGGCGCGCATCTGCGCCCACAAGGGTTGGGGGAGCATCCGGGAGCCGATCTTCTGGCTTTCGTCTTCTAACCACAGGCGGCGGGAGGGATCGGCGCTGCGCCATTGCAAGGCCAGCTCGTTCTCGAATTGCTGCTGGGGCGGCTGGGGCGGCTCTCCTAAGCTGCCGAAGGAAGATCCCTTGTGGCAGGCCAGCGCTTCCAGGTCGATCACCTGCTCGCCGATTTTTCCCAGGTTCTCCAGGATTTCCGACTTGCCGGAGCCGGTTCGCCCGCTTAGGATCACAATCTTCCGGGGAATCTCGAAGGTTTGCAGCACCCGGTTGCGGTAGGCTTTGTATCCACCTTTCAATAAGAATACTTCATAACCGAACTGGTTCAATAACCAGCCCACGCTGCTGCTGCGCATTCCCCCGCGCCAGCAATGGAGCAGCAGGGTTTTTTCCGCGGTAACTTTTTGCACCGCTTCTACCAGCCGGCGCATTTTAGGGCCGGCGTAGCTCAACCCCTCTAACATGGCCGCTTCCCGGCCAACCTGGTGGTAGGTGGTTCCCACCAGGGCGCGCTCTTCATCGGAAAACAGGGGAAGGTTGCAAGCGCCCGGTATGTGCCCTTTAGCGAATTCGGCGGGGGTGCGCACGTCGAAAACCGGGAGGCGTTCCCGCAGGGCCATGAATTCGTCAATTGCAATGGTGTCGAGGCCGGGCATCCGCTTCGTTGTATCCGCAGGAATTACATTTGCACTTCTTCGAATTGGCGCATCCACTCCGTAGAGGGGCGGGCGTCGTTGTCGCTTTTCCAGCGCCCGTCCAATTCGCTTTTCACGGGGGAGTGCGTTTCGAAGTATTGGATCAGCGCCTCGCTCACCAGCACGCCGGTGAACACCACCCGTTCCCGGGGCAGTTCTTTCAGCATTTCCAGGCCGGAGTTTCCTTCCAGCAAATAGTCGTTGGTTGCCACCCGGTAAATGCGCTCCGGCTCCAGGGGTTTTCCGCCGATTTCCACGCTGACCACCCGCTGGCCGTTGGGCAGGGTCTTGTTGAAAACCACCTTTGCACCCCCGATGGCCAGTCCCCGGCTCCCCCCGGCCAGCCTTTGCTCTAAAATGCGCTTGATATACTTTCCATCGACCTGAAAGCTGACGATTTCGTTATCGAACGGCAGCACTTTGAAGATATCCTCCCGGGTGACCGGCCCCTGGCGCAAATCCGCGCGAATGCCGCCGAAGTTCATAAAAGCGAAATCCGCCCCGGCGCGTTCGGCCATCACGTCGCAGATCAGGTTGTTCAGGGGCGATTCTCCCTGGCTGGAGCGCATCAGGCTGCTGGTCGTTTCCCCGATGACGTCGCGGTAGCCTTGCTCATACACATCCCTTTTTTTCTGCACGAACTCCGCGGTGGCGCTGTCGGGCCAGAACTGGTCCTGCGCCAGCAGCAGCAGGGAGTTTTTATCCGCCGCGTAATCATACCCGGCAATGGAACGGGTGGGAACGTCGATATAAACGTCCACCCAGCCTAAGTTGCCCCCGTTGGCGTAATTTTGCAGGCAGATGGTGTGATTGACCGGGTCTTCCCAGGCTTCCGGGTATCCCTTGTGCAGGTGCCCGCCCAACAGAATATCGATGCCCTTTACAAAGTGGGCGATTTCCATGGCGTTCACGTAGCCGGTTTCCAGCAGGGATTGCAGGGTCTGGGTTTTGAGCGCCTCATAGCCCTCCCGGGGATCGTACGGCAGGCCGGTGTGCACCAGCGCTACTACCAGGTCCACCCCCTGCGCGCGCAGCTCATCTACCGCTTTTTGCAGGGTGGTGATTTCGTTGCGGAATTCCAGGCCGCGGATATTTTCCGGAAAACTCATCTGCTCCGTGCCGGCGGTCGCTACCCCGGTGATGCCGATTTTGTACCCGTCTTTTTCCACAATCGTCCAGGGCTTAACCCATTCCCAGGGGGCGCCGGTTTCTTTATTGTAAATGTTGGCGGACACCCAGGGGAAGCGCGACGCTTTGATCAGCTCGACCAGGTTATCCTTCCCTAAGTCGAAATCGTGGTTGCCGGGAACCACGGCGTCATATTCCATCAGGTTCATGTATTCTATCACCGCCATTCCCTTTGACAGGGTTCCCACCAGGGTTCCCTGGAAAATATCTCCACCGTCGATCAGCAAGGTGGAAAAGCCCGCATCCGATCCTTCCTCCCGCACCTGTTTGATGATGGCGGCCGCGGAGGCGGCCCCGCCTAACAGCGGCGGAAATTCCGGGTTCAGGAATTCCGCTTTCTGCGGTACAATTCCCCCGTGAATGTCATTGGTAAAGAACACCGCCAGGCGGTAGGCATTATCGAATTCTCTCGCAAAAACGGCGGCGCAGAAAAATAAGCCGGCAGCTAAAAAAGTGTTGAATCGTTTCATTTCATTGCTCCCTGTTGATCAGGAAAAATATACGGGCAGGCGGGGAAGAGTGCAAGGGTTTCGTTTTGTAAGACGGGCAACGATCAGGCATCAATGAATGATCGCCGGGTAGCGGTTGCGGCAGTACTGCCCTTTGTAGCGCCGCAGCAGGTATTGCAGAGAAGAGCTTTCCCGGGCGCGCGTGATCAAAAACGCTGCAAAAATCCTCATTATAACGGATTGCGGTGATAATGATATCCTGCTAAAGAAGCAGAGATGAGTAGATTATGTAACCAATTTTTATGATACACAAAGCCATTCAATCGCGAGGCCGGGCTTGATAGCTCAGGATATTTTCGGGTAACGGCAGGCGATGAGGGAGCGAAATTTAAAATCAGGGCAAAAGCTCTAAGGTTGTTGGTTGTCGATTTGACTGAGCCATGAAACATTTGAGAGTTACAGGCATGGCGACTCATCTGTTTCATGATTCGATCCAGCATATTAGTTCTACTTTAAGAGCTTGATAAGTTTTCACTTTTGCTCTTTCCCCTCAAAGTCTTAAAGTATAACTAAACGCCTCCCGGATTTTCAAGGTCTAAGTTTGCCTTTGTAAACCTTCTGCAATTATTTCCCGTCTCAATCAACGTAACCGAGTATGATACAGTGCGACAGCCGCGGCAGGAAAGGATCGTGAAGGACGAAAAAGAGCTGATTGAACGGGCGCAGCGGGGAGAGATGGGCGCTTTCCGGGAACTGGTGGAGCGGTATCAAAAAACCGTTTATTTCCTGGCCCTGGATTTGTGCGGCCGGCGCCAGGACGCGGAGGATCTATCCCAGGAAGTGTTTTTGAAAGCGTACCGCTTTTTGCCGAATTTTCGCGGCGAAGCGCGGTTGAGTTCCTGGCTGTATCGCATTACCATGAACTGCTTTATGGACACCCGGAGGAAAAAACAGTTGCCAACGCTCTCGCTTCATAGCGACGCCCCCGGGGAAAACCATCCCCCGGAGCCTTCGCTGCCCGATCCCGCGGCGGATCCGAGCGCCTCCGCCCGCTCCGATGAATTGCAGCGGCATATCCGCCGGGCTTTGGACCGCCTCTCTCCCCGGGAACGCTCGGTCTTCGTGCTGCGCCATTACCAGGAGCTGCCCCTCAAAGAGATCGGGGAAATGCTGGAAATTGCCGAAGGAACCGTTAAGGCGCTGCTCTTCCGGGCAATTAAGCGCTTACAGAAGGAATTGGCGATTTACCGCGCGGAGGTTTGAAAGTGTAAAGTGAGAAGTGAGAAGTAAGAAGTGAGAAGCTTGTCCCCGCGAATGCGGGGATGCAAAGTGAAAAGTTTTCTGTTTTCAATCAAAAATCGAAAATCAACAAAGCCGGGGCTTTAACACATGATCTGCAAGGAGTGTAGAAAACGGTTTGTGGAAGCGTTGTATGGGGAGTTGAACGCCGCCCGGCGCGCCGAATTCGAGGCGCATTTGCAAGGCTGCGCTGCCTGCGCCGCGGAGTATCGCCGGCTGGGGCAAACCTTGCGAATCATGGATCGGCGGGAGCAACCGCGCCTGGAAAGCGATTTTTGGAATGCCTATTGGGATAAACTCGCCGAAAAACTGGACACCGAAGGCGCCCCGCAAGCGCCCCGGCCGCCGCAGCGGGAAACTCCCACCAACGTATTCCGGATGTTTGGCTGGCCCCGGGCTTTTCGCGTCGCCGCGGCGGCAGCGGCGCTGGTGCTCGGCATCCTGATCGGCAGGTATTTTTTCAGCCAGGGCGGGGAAAACGCGCCGCTGGCCGGTTCTCCGGAAACCTTGCTGCAACCGACCTCCCTGGAGGTGCGCGCCGGGGATTACCTGGAAAAATCAAAGGTGCTGTTATTGGGACTGGTAAACTGGGAAGCAGAAGCACCGGAAGCGGCCGCCCTGGATTTTCCCCGCTACCAGCGCGCCTCCCGCGACCTGCTGCAGGAAGCCGGTTACCTCAAAACCGCCCTGGAAGATTCCCGCCAGCGCCGCCTGCGCGAACTGGTAGGGGATCTGGAGGTGGTGCTGCTGCAGATCGCCAACCTGGAAGCGGAAAACGATCTTTCCGCCATCGAGATGGTCAAAACCGGGGTGGACCGCCGGGGAATTTTACTGAAAATCAACTTAGAAGAGATCCGCCGGGCGCAACCCCTGCCGCGGCCCGGCCGGACTTCCGGAAAGCCGTCGATTTAGAGGTGTTCAAGTGTTCGGGTGTTTTCGTGTTCATGTGTTCGAGTAACATGAACACTTTAACACTTAAACACTCATCAACCGTATTTAAAGGAGTCGTCATGTTCAAACATATCGCCTGTTTGATTGGGTTCCTCCTGCTGTTCGGCAATGCCGCTTTTCCGGCGGGTTGGGGAGAACAAGCCCCGCAGGATAAAGCATCGCAAGCCTACCAGGAGGCTTACAGTCTGATTCTCGATGAAAAATGGAAAGAGGCCGCCGCTGCCTTCGAGCAAGTGTTGAACCAGTACCCCCGCAGCGCCTGGAGCGACGGGGCCCGCTTCTGGCAGTGCTACGCCCGGGAAAAACTCAACGAACCCCCGGAAAAAGTCTTCGATTGTTACTATGATTTCATCAAATCCTTCCCTTCCAGCAAATGGGTGGATGACGCCAAATCCAATATGATTCGCATCGGGCTGCAACTGGTGAAGTCCGGGAAAAAAGAGTACGAAGCGATCATCAACTCCGTGCGCCAGAGCGACAACGAAGAAATCGCCCTGGCGGCGCTCTACGCCCTGCAGGAGATCGGCGACGAGCGCGCCCTGCAAGCGGTGCTGGATCTGTACGACCGCAGCAGCAACCCCGCGGTGCGCGGCAAAATCGTTTATGTGTTAGGCGATTTTGAATCTCCCCGGGTGGCGCCCCGGCTGGCGGAGATCGCCGCTCAAGATCCCGATCTCGCGGTGCGCAAAAAAGCGGTGTACGCCCTGGAAAACCAGGAAAGCAATGAGGCGGCGGCGGCGCTGAAAAAGATCGTCTCCTCGGACGCCGACCCGGAAATTCGTAAAACCGCCCTCTACGCCCTGGGAAACAGCAGCGACCCCGCGCTGATCGGCTTTTTGCGGGAGATCGCCATAACCTCGCCGGAGCCTTCCCTGGCCAAAGCCGCCGCCCACGCCCTCGCGGAAATAGAAAACGGCGAGGCGGAACAAGCTTTACAATACATCTTGAAGAACGCGCCCTCGCCGGAGGTGCGCAAAGCCGCTCTCTACGCCCTCGGGGAGCAGAAGAGCGCCTCTGCGCTATCCATCCTGCGGGAGGTGGCGCTGAAAGACAGCGACCCCGCGCTGCGCAAAGCGGCGGTGTATGCCATCGTGAATGCGGAAGAAAACCGCCCGGGCGATATCTTGCCGGAAATATTCAAGGTCAGCAGCGACCCGGAAGTGCAAAAAGCGGTTCTCTATGCGATTGCGGAGGAGGAAAACCGCGCGGCGCAGGATTTTCTATACACCATTGCCGTCTCCAACCCGGATGAAAAATTGGCCGAAACCGCTCTCTACTCCCTCTCCGGTATGCTGGGAGACGATAATATTGACCTGCTGATCGACATTATGGGCAGCACCAAATCGGCCCGGGTGCGCAAGGCGGCGCTCCACCAGATCGGCGATGCCGGGGGCGCCCGCGCCCTTCCCGCGCTTTCCACCATCTTGAAGCAGGAAAAGGACCCGGAGCTACGCAGGGCGGCGGTATATGCCCTGGGAGACCAGGAGAGTAAAGAAGCGGTGGCGATGCTGGCAGAGGTGGTGAAAAACGACCCCAGCCTGAACGTACGCAAAGCGGCTATCGACGCCCTGGGGCGGATCGGCACCCCGGAAGCGCAGAAGGCGTTGATGGAAGTGCTGGAAAACAAACCGCAGTGAGAAAACAGGGGCGGCGGGCGCATGTCAAATAGCATAGTGGGGGAGTATTGCTCACTGAAGTGGGGCAATTTGAAGCGCAATAATCATAGATTGCCACCCCGGAATGCCGGGGTGTTGAATAAATCGGTCACTAATAAGGAACGTGATATGAAAATAATGCCAATGAGCAAATGGTTTTGGATAGTATTCTCAGGAATCGGCGTCGCTGCGGCGTTGATAGGGGAAGAGAAAATTACCCGCCATCCCGATCCCGGGGAGCCGCTGGCGCAACGCTGGGAATGGGCGATGCAAACAGCCGGGGAAAAAACCGATTTTTGGATCGGCTACAGCATTCAGCGGCTGATGGGGGAAGATTCCCACATCGGCAGTTTTCATTACCCGCCCCGGGAAGGGGAAATGTTGTTGCAGGAAGTGATTTACGGATCGGAAACTCCCCCGGGCCAACCCCAACTCAGCGAGGAAGAAGAACTCCGCCGGGCGGCCGAAAGCGCCCTGGCAGAGGCCAAAAAGCTGAAAGTACCCGATAAAAAAGTGCTCAAAGAAGTGGCGATCCTGTTTCGAGTGCATCCCGGGGCGCCTGCCGCCTCCATCCTGCGGGAGGTGGCTATCAGCAACCTAAGTTTGGCGGTAGATTTGGATAACTTGCCGCTGTACTGGCTGGGCGGGGCGGAAAACGGGCAAAGCCTGGCCTTACTGCAAAATCTTTTTGAAAAAGAATCCTCCGCGCGGGACCGTGATGAACTCGTCGCCGCCGTCGGCCTTCACGGCAATCCCGTAGGGGTAATTCCGGTTTTGCAGCAGATGCTCGACGAAAAGAATGGCCGGGAGATTCGGGAAGATGCGGTTTTCTGGCTGGGGGAGCAGGATCACCCGCAAGCCCTGGAAATTCTGTTAAAAACCGTGCGGGATGAAAGCTCTGAGGAGATTTCTGAAGAAGCGATCTTTGCTATCAGCCGCATGGAACTGCCGGAAGCGACCACCGCCCTGGTGGAGCTCGCCCGCCAGTCAGGCTGGCCAGGTATTCGCGAAGAGGCGGTATTCTGGCTGGGGCAAAAAGCTTCCCGGGAGGCCGCCGCGGCGCTGGATGAGATCGCGTATGGAGATGAAGAGGAGTTGCAGGAAAGAGCCGTGTTTGCCTTATCGGAACTTCCCGGCGGCGCCGGGATTCCCCGGTTGATCGCCATCGCTAAAACCCATCACAACCCGGCGATTCGCAAGAAAGCGATCTTCTGGCTGAGCCAGAGCGAGGATGAGCGCGCGGTAGATGCTATTATCGAGATCGCCGGGGGGAGGTGAGCGAAGCGCCGGATATTAACTCAACGAACCGGGGAAGCGGAGAGGGGGAGAAGCATATCAGGCGCTTAACCCGGCAACCAATGATTCATTTAATCGTAGGCCAATATTAAATCCGGAGGTAAGCTGATGAAACATTCGTTAATTATAATCTTAGGATTGTGCCTTTTAACCATGCTCAGCCTTCCCGGCGACGCCGCCGACGGCGATAAAGAGAAGAAAAAATCCCGCCAGCGCATCGTAATTGCGCCCGACCTGGGTTTCGATTTCGATATTGAGATCCCGGACGTGGAGTGGGAGCTAAAGGATTATGAAGCGATGCTGGAGGGGTTGGACGGGCAGCTGGGAGAACTGGATATTCGCCTGCGGCATTTGGACGATCTGCACATCGACAGATTACACGACCTGGAAGACCTCCACATCATCGTGCCGGAGGTGGACCTGGCCATTCCACCCATTCCCCCGATCCCGCCTATCGACATTCACATTCCGCACATCCGGCTCGATGGCATGGTATCCGGCGTTGATTGGGATTCCGACGCCCTGAAATTATTCCGGGATTTGAACGAAGAAGAGCAGCTGCGCCTCCGGGCGCTGCGTAGCTTAGCCCGCCGCGACGCCGACCAGGCAATTCCCGCACTGGAAAAAACCCTGCGGGAAGACGCCAGCCCGGCGCTGCGCTACGAGGCGGTGCGCCAACTGGGACGTTTTCTGGAAGACCCGCGGGTGGCGCCGCTGCTGGGAGAAACGGCCAAAAGCGACCCAAACTTAGCCGTGCGTAAAAAAGCGGTGCGCTTGTTGGGTAAGAGCAAAGATCCCCGGGTGGTAGAAATTCTGCAAGAGATCGTCGGGAAATAAAAAATGCCCAAAACCCTCTTCCGCGTGAGCAGGGCGACTGGGGTCCCGTTGAAATCGGCCGGCGCGATGAATTCCGGGCTAACCTATCCGGCAACCCCGGGGGCTCCCATCATCCCCCCTGCATCATCCCGGCCCAGTTTCTTCAGAAAACGGTAATGCGCCGCGACCGCCCGGGGCAATGTCGGGTATGAAACATAGGTGATCCGGAACTCCTGGCAGGTGCGGTGGACAATTTTGCTGATGGCAGGGTAATGAACGTGGCAAACTCGCGGAAACAGGTGGTGCTCGATCTGGAAATTCAATCCCCCGCAATACCAGGCCGCCAGCCGGCTTTCAGGGGCGAAATTTGCCGTGGTCTCCACCTGATGGATGGCCCATTCGTTGTCGACTTCGCCGGTATCCGGGTCCGGGCGGGGAAAAGCGTTGTCTTCCAGAACGTGGGCCAATTGGAAGATCGTGGCCATGGTAAAGCCGAGCACCAGGTGCGCGACCAGGAAGAAGGCCAGAACGTGCAGGACCGGGTGAAAGAACATCGGCAGCACTAACATATAACCGAAATAGAAAATCTTGGTAAGGAAGAAAAGAAACGACTCTCCCACGGCGGGTTTGGGCAAATCGTAATCGCCAATCTTTCCCGTGAAAAATTTTCGAAAATCACCGAAGGTCACCCACAGCAAGGTCATCAGGCTGTAGGCCGGAAAGGCATACCAGTGCTGAAACCGGTGCCAGGGCCGCCGCGGTTGTTCGGGGCTTAACCGCAGCACCCCGAAAACCTGAATATCGTCATCAAGCTCGCTGATGTTGGTATAGGTGTGGTGCAGAATATTGTGTTTATGCCGCCAGAACATGTTACTGCCGCCGATGAGATCGAGGGTGAAGCCCATGATCCAATTCAAACGTTTGTTTTTCGAGTAACTGCCGTGAGCGCCGTCGTGCATGATGTTGAAGCCCACCAACACGAACCCCTGGGCGACCGCGACGGCGGAAATAATCGCCAATATCAGCGAAGAGGCGGAAAATAAGAGCAAAACGTATGCGCTGGCCAGCCACATCAAGATGATGACGGTTTTCAAAACCATGCGCCAGTCGGCGTTGGGGGAAATGCCGTTTGCTTCAAAATAGTGGTTTACGCGTTTTTTGACCTCCGGATAGAAGCCCATGCGCGCCGGGAATGATATTTTCTTCATATTGTTTTCCTTACTCTCCCCAGGGAGAATCTTTCGGTTTTTGGTAATCTTGAACAGTTAATGCCGCTACTATTGCCTAAAAGGTGTAAAAATAGCACACGGATGACACAGATTTACGCGAAAAAAAACGGAATATATTATAAAAATCGTTACTATTCAGCCACAGAGTTCACAGAGGCCACAGGGGAAGAATTTAGAGCATTTGGAACCGTTATCCCGGTATATGGAACATTTTTTTCTACAAAACGGGTTTGTTCAACAAATTTTTCCATGTCTCTGTGTGCTCTGTGGCCTCTGTGGCAAAATGCCTGAATAGTTACTAAAAATCCGTGCAAATCTGTGTCATCCGTATCATCCGTGTGCGATAAATTCTTATCGAGTAGTTTGCCCGGCATTAATTGTTTAGCACTACCTGAACAAGAGCGCGGTCAATAAAATTGACTACTACTCCCCGGCAGAGAAAGTCCGTCGATCCTCGTGCCGTATCCCGGCAAATCCGGGATCGGCACGCAATTGGGTTAAGAAGTTGAACTTCGCAACCGGTAAGCCTGGCGGCGGACTAACTCTGCCGCGATGTACTACCTTAATGCGGGTTTATTCAAACCGCGAACAAACATCACTGTCACGCGGCGTCGAAGCAATCGATCACGGTTTTCAAATAGATCAGCATCAACCCTTTGCTGTCCTCGGTGATGTCGATCTCTTCGTCATCCTCTTCCATTAAAGCTTCGACCACGTATTTCAGCACTTCCGGCTGGTTGTAATCGGCAATCATTTCTTCGACTGCGGCAATCAGGTCGCCGGGCGACTCCCCGGAGAGGTCGTCCAGGGTGGAAAAGTTGGTGTTTTCGGCGGATTCCAGTTGCGGTATGGTAACCCGGCGCAGGGAGCGGGTTCCCTGTAACATAATCTGCCAAACGACGGTTCCTAAGTAGAGCAGCAACTCCCGCTCATCCTGGTTGAGCAAATCATCTCCTGCAGCCATCAAGTAAGCCAGAACGCCTGGCTGATCCTGCTCCATTTTGGTCATGAGCAAGGTCGCTTCCATATCCTGCAAATTGGATATCTCTTGCCAGGTTTTCTCGACAATCTCCTGGGATATCGGTTTCATGCCCCCACCTGTTGTTTACAATGAGGCCTGGCGACCCCGGCATTTTTAGCCCTCAGCAACCGGCAAACTGCCGGGTTCCCGGTTGGGAATATAAGGCAATCGACAATTAAAATCGAAATGCTTTTTTAAAGGATTGGCGTTTTGAGGAGACTGCGCGGAATATAGGGGATGGGGCGTGAAACGTGATGCGTAAAACGTGAGAAGAATTATGTTTTACGCATTCGGTTTCACCCGCGATATTTAAAATTTGCCATTCCCGGAGTTTCATTTTTATATTGGGTGTGCGCCAGGCAATCTGGCGGTTATTGCGTGGCAGGCTAATTCAGCGAAGGGGTTTTTCTTGCAGGCGCGTTTTTCTGTTCACGCATTACGTTTCACGTTTTACGCCGGATTTCAACCGAAATGCCCAACATTTAATCCAACCTAATATATTCAAGGATTCGGAACATGAGCGAACAGGATTTTTACCAGGTCATTGCCGGGGAGTTGAACCTCCGCGCCATCCAGGTGGTGAATACCATCGAGTTGTTGGACGCCGGCAACACCGTGCCGTTCATCGCCCGCTACCGTAAGGAAGCGACCGGCAAATTGGACGAGGAGCAAATCCGCGCCATCGAGGAGCGCATCAAATACCTGCGCATGTTGGAGGAGCGCAAGGCCACCATCCTGCACTCCATCGAAGAGCAGGGAAAACTGACCCCGGAGCTGAAAGCGAAGATCGAAGCCACCTTGAAACTTCAGGAGTTAGAAGACCTCTACCTGCCCTACAAGCCTAAAAAACGCACCCGCGCCACCATTGCCCGGGAGCGGGGGCTGGAGCCGCTGGCGGAGTTGATGTTGAAGCAGGAGATCCAATCCGGCGATCCCCGGGAATTCGCCGCAAAATTCGTCGATCTCGAAAAGGAAGTGCCGGACGCGGAAACCGCCCTCGCGGGGGCGCGCGACATCGTGGCGGAAGTGATTTCCGATGACGCGGAGGTGCGCAAGGCCATCCGGGAGCGCACCCGCAAATCCGGCATCATGGTCAGCCGGGCGCGGGATCCCCAGGAGAAGAGCGATTACGAAATGTATTACGAATTTTCCGAGGCGCTGAGCAAGATCGTGCCCCACCGGGTTCTGGCGATCAACCGCGGGGAGCGGGAAAAATTACTGAAGGTTTCCATCGATGCGGAGCCGGAAGCGATGCTCTTAGAAATCCGCAATCGCTACCTCACCAACCCCAAATCCATCTTCACGCCGGAAATGGAAACCGCGCTGGCGGACAGTTACAAACGGCTGATCCAGCCCTCCATCGAGCGGGAAGTGCGCGCGGAGCTTTCTGAAAAAGCGGACGAGCACGCCATCCAGATCTTCGCCAAAAATTTGAAGAACCTGCTCTTGCAGCCGCCCCTCAAAGGCAAAATCATCATGGGCATCGATCCCGGCTACCGCACCGGCTGCAAAGTGGCGGTGATCGACGAGACCGGCAAATACTTAGAAGGCGAAACCATCTATCCGCACCCGCCCCAGAACCAGGTGTTCGAATCCAAGACCGTGCTGCGCAGGCTGATCGAAAAGTACAAAGTGGATATCATTTCCATCGGGAACGGAACCGCCTCCCGGGAAACCGAGGCGCTGGCCGCGGAGCTGATCCGGGAGATGAAAAGCCAGGAAAGCGCCTCTGAAGTGGTGTACACCATCGTGAACGAAGCGGGGGCATCGGTCTATTCCGCCTCGAAAGTGGCCAAAGAAGAGTTCCCGGAGCTGGACGCCAGCATGAGGGGCAATATTTCCATCGCCCGGCGGCTGATGGATCCCCTGGCGGAACTGGTGAAGATCGATCCCAAGCACATCGGGGTGGGGCTGTACCAGCACGACGTGAACCAGAAGCAGCTCGACCAGGCGCTGGAACACGTGGTGGAATCGGCGGTGAACTCCGTGGGGGTGGATTTGAACACCGCCTCTCCCAGCCTGCTCAGGTACGTTTCCGGCCTGACCAGCCGCAGCGCGGAGAATATCGTCAAGTATCGTGACAAAAACGGCAAGTTCCGCGGCCGGGAGGAGCTGAAAGAGGTTTCCGGGGTGGGTGAGATCGCCTTCCAGCAGGCGGCCGGTTTTTTGCGCATTCCCGAAGGCGATAACCCCCTCGACAACACCGGCATTCACCCGGAATCTTACCCGGCCACGGAAAAGTTGCTGGAACTGTTCCGGGTGCGTAGCGACCGCAAGGCCTGGCGCACCTTGAAACAGCGCGTTCGCCAGGAGAAACGCAGCCTGGCGCAGGTAGCGGAGCAGGTGGGCGTGGGCGAGCCGACCTTAGAAGACATTCTGAACGACCTGGAAAAACCCGGGCGGGATCCCCGGGAGGAAATGCCCCAGCCGATATTCAAAAGCGACGTGCTGAAAATGGAAGATTTGAAGGAGGGGATGATCCTGAAAGGCACGGTGCGCAACGTGGTGGATTTCGGGGCGTTCGTGGATATCGGGGTGAAGCGCGACGGGCTGGTGCACGTCAGCGAGATGGCGCAGCGCTACGTCAAAAACCCCTTGGAAGTGGTGGCGGTGGGGGACGTGGTCAGCGTGAAGGTGATCGGCATCGACGCCGAGCGCGGGCGGGTGAAGCTGTCGATGAAGATTTGAAAAAAGCCCGCGAAGGTTTCCGAAACCTTCGCGGGCTATAAATCAATTTCCCTTCTCCAAAAATCAAGTTTATAGGTTTGATTTTCCCCGATAATTGCATAAATTCAGGCGGTTATTTTTTTTGAATGATGAATGCGGTAGTGGTTAAGTTTTGACTGATGAAAGAGTGATTGCCACTAAGGCATTAAGGTACGAAGCATCACAAAGGTATTAAATGAGCACCATACGCGGGGTAATATTTCATTCACGGCTGGATTATATTGAAAAGCATATCGACGCGGCGACCTTCAAAAAAAACGGGGAAAAATTATCCCCCCCGGCGCGCCAGGTGCTCTTCGACCAGGTGTTCCTGGTCAACAAGTACCCCTTCGAGATGTTGAAGGAGCTGGATAAAATTCTGCCCGACATCGCCTCCGAAGCGCCCGAGCCGCTGTTCCGCAAAATTGGCCGGGATTTCGCGCAAACGCTGCTGGACCGCTATTTCTTCAACTATATCGAAGCGCAGAAACCCCATAAATTCCTGCACCAGTTCCAGCGTTTGTATGACAATTTATGGGATTTCGGGCGCTATGAATTGATGTCCGGGGAAACTCAAAAGGCGCAGGTGCGCCTTACCTACGAGGAGGAAGTTCACCCGGAATACCACTGGTTCATGGAAGCATTTTTCAAGGCCGGGGTGGAAATTTGCAGCGGCAAACACGTTTCCGTGAGCCGCATCTCCAACAACGCGGGGAATGAAGAAAGCCAGGTTTACCAGATTTCCTGGCGCTGAGCGGCGCTTCCGGCGGAGACAGCTTTTCAGGAAGTCCTTCTGAGGATTAATGAATGGATTGTTGGATGGATAGCTGGGTTCAGAACCTCCCGGATGTTGTAGGCGCGCTACCGGCTCGTTAAACCGCGACGTTTACCCCCCTGGGGCGCTGTAGCGCTTATTCGGAAGCTCTGCTTCCGCTTCATCAATACTCCTGTGATGCCGCGCAACAAATTTTGCTTGCAATTTAGCGTTCTTTCAAACACTCCATTTTGATTTACAGGCTTATTTCTGTAAAGAGTTGTCATAATTCAGTTCAACGTCAGCCGAATCGGCCAAATTTCAGGTGGCGAGGATGGAACCGGAAGATAAACAATATGTAGTTATTATTGGGGACGTCAGCGGCTCCAAACAGTTGAGCGGCCGGAACCGCTATCAAACCCAGTTGTTCATGAAGTCTGCCATCGTGCAGATCAACGAAGAGTTTCACCAGTACATCGAGGCGCCCTTCACCATCACCAAGGGAGATGAATTCCAGGGGTTGCTCACCGACCTGGAAGCGGCCTTCCGCATCGTGCTGGCGCTGGAAAAACTCACCTTCCCCACCCGGCTGCGCTTTGGCATCGGGGTGGGCACGGTGTACAAAATGGGTGGGCGGCTTCCCATCGAGATGGACGGGCCGGCTTTTCACCGCGCCAACGCCGCGCTCAATTACGCCAAGAAAAAGAAAATCGCCTATTTTTTGAAAACCCAGGAGCCGTCTCAGGATATGCTGGTGAATACCATCTTCCATTTGATGGCCGCCATCAAGCAGCGCTGGAATGAGCGGCACTACCGCCTGTTCTGGCGCTACAAAGACCTGGGCACCTACCGGGAAGTGGGGGTGTTGGAAAACATCAGCCCCCAGGCGGTCTGCGACGCTCTAAAAACCGCCCGCGCCCTGAACGTCAAATCCGCGGAAGAGAGCCTGATGGAATATTTCCGCACCTTCCCCATCTCCGCGGGCTATTCCGGGGAGATGTTATTGGAATCCGGGGGAGTTAAGCTGCGGTAGTAACGATCCAGGTATTGCACCGCCGCAAATACCACTACCGCGGAGAGCAGCAGCAGCAGCGGGGAAACGTGACCTTTCCATTCGTAATAGGGGAGTTCTTTCGAAAAGTCGATATTGAAGTACAGCAGCGCCATCCCGTTGTTGATGGCGTGGCAAATAATCGCCGGGAAAATACTGTTGGCCCGCCAGACCAGGTAGCCTAACACGAAGCCGAACAAGAAAATTTGCGCCGCAATATAGGGATTCAGATGAATGATCGCCCAGCCTAAGCTGGTGTAGATAACCGCCTGGGTCACGTTGATATGTTCTTCCATGCTTTTTTGCAAAAATCCTCGAAAAACCGCCTCTTCCATCACCGCAGCCAGCACCACCGCGCTCAGAATTACCAATAATAGTTCCAATCCCGAAGTCACTTTCATAATATTGATCATCTCCGTCAGCCACTCCTCCGGCATGGGGATAAATTGTTGAATGAGCCGGTCGATTTCATCCAGCAAAATTGCCAGCCCCAGGCCCAGCGGAACGCTCAACCAGAGAATTTTGGGGGGCGTTGGTCTCCAGCGGAAAATGTCGCGGAGCGAGAGGCCGCGCTTCCATAAATAAAGGAGCGGCACCATCCCTAAGCATAACTCCCCGAGGGCCAGGGCAATTTTGATCCCCAGGGGGCTGAAAGTGCCCTCCTTTTCTCCCGGGAAGACAAAAATGAGCAGGGAAGGGATCAGAAAGGAGAAGAAAAAGGCGCTGAGAATAACCACCACCGCCTCGAAGGGCGCGGGAGTTGCAGAGGGGGTTTTGTTCTCTTCCAAAGGCGATTACCTTAACGTTTTTTTGGCGTTTTAGAAAGCTGGCCGGCGATGTGGTCCATAAAAATTCCCCCGGCAATGGCCACGTTCAGAGATTCCGCCTGCCCGTATTTCCAGATTCGCACCGTGGCGTCGGCCTGCGCTTCCAGGTCCGCGGTCAGGCCGAAGGCTTCCCCGCCTAACAGCAGCGCCAGCGGCTTGCGGAAGCGCGCGGTGTGCAGGGTGGTTTTTCCGTGCAAAGAGGAGGCGACGATGCGGAAGCGGCTCTCTTTCAGGCGGCGGATTTCTTCCCCCAGGTCCTCCGCCGAGTACACCGGCAGGTGGAAAATCGATCCCATGGTGCCGCGCAGCACCTTCGGGTTGAAGGGGTCCACGCAGTCCGGGGAGAGAATGACCGCCCCGGCGCCGTACCAATCCGCGGTGCGAATAATCGCGCCTAAGTTGCCGGGGTCGCGCACCCCTTGCAGCAGCACCACAAAAGAGACTTTCCGCAGGTTCAACCGCTCCGGCAGGTAGGAGGGCATCCGCAGCACCATCAGCACTCCCTGGGGCGTTTCGGTATCCGCTAATTGCTGAAACTGCGCCGGGGGAAGCGCCCGCCAGGGAATCTTCTTCAGCCGGAAGTGCTCCCCGAACTGCTCCCAGTGCTCCGAACGGGTAAAAGCCTCGCTGACGAAGGCAATCTCCGTCTCCCAGTCGGAGCGCAGCGCCTCCTGGCACAGGCGCACCCCTTCGATGATGAACTTGCCCTCTTCCTGGCGTTTCTTCTTTTTGTGAAGCTGGAGATAGGGCCGCCAACCTGCGCTCATAAATCGAAATGCTTTCTGCCAATCGGCACGGTTAAATGGCTGAATGGTTAAATGGTTGAATGGTTGGAGGATAAGGCCATCCAGCCATTTGGCAATTTAACCATTTAACCCTAACGGGGTTGACAAGATACGCAAGAAATCCCTCCCGGCGTAATGGTTTTTCATCTTCAGGGGGTTGAATAAGTGCGGAGTGTTCGATAAATTAACACCCGTCAA
The DNA here is from genome assembly GCA_964522165.1 of uncultured Calditrichaceae bacterium. Classification (GTDB taxonomy): domain Bacteria; phylum Calditrichota; class Calditrichia; order RBG-13-44-9; family J075; genus JABWBP01. Next base: position 4,810 of record CAZFVV010000022.1, on the reverse strand, counting down.
GCAAAGGAACCTTCACATCCATCACAAAAAGGAGAATACATGAACCCGGAAACTACCACCCCCAAAGAAATGGGAACCCTTGAAAAGATCGTCTCCATCTTCGTATCCCCCACGGAGACCTTCAAAAGCTTAGATCGCAAGCCGGATTGGATCGTTCCGTTTGTGATCGTGCTGATCCTCACCCTGGGGATGCAATACCTCACCCTGGACATCCAGATCAATGACCGCCTGGCCATGATGGAGGCGCAGGGGGGAATGTCCGACGAGCAGTTCCAGGCCGCCAGCGCCCAGATGCGCGGCCCCATGCGCTATATCGGGCTGATCATTACCCCTTTCGCCATTCCGGTAGTTTGGGTGGTGCTGGCCGGGCTGCTGCTCTTTGCCGCGAACCTGACGCTCGGCGCGGAAGCGGAAGTCAAATTCAGAAAAATTTTCTCCATGGTGGCCTGGAGTTCCCTGGTATCCTCCCTGGCGATTATTCTGCTCACCGCGCTCATGCTCAAAAAGGGAACCAGCTTAGGCGTCACCACCGACCTCACCCCGCTCCTGCCCGCCCAGCCGTTAGGCGAGCCGAAAACGCTAACCCACCGGCTGCTCTCGAAGCTGGATATTTTCACCATCTGGCAATTGATCCTGTGGACCCTGGGGTTGAGCGTGTTCTACCGGGCTGCTCCTAAAAAGGCGGCCATCCCGGTGCTTTCTTTGTGGATCATCTGGATCGTCATCAGCGTGGTTGCCGGGGGATTTTTGGAGAAATTCGGGATGTAGGGCGGTTCGGAGTGTAATCTCCCGGGGGCTGCAAACCTCCGGGAGGTTTGGATAAAAGGATTCCCCCGCCGGCGGGAATCCTTTCCGATTTACGGGGAGTTCAACCAATATAGGAACTGATGTTATGCAGACATCAAAAATCAACCACAGAGCCACAGAGGGCACAGAGAAAATCAAGTATTTATTGAATCTGAGGCTGCACTGAGAAGCAAAAACGCTAAAAAGGTGATTAAAACTCTGTGTTCTCTGTGTCTCTGTGGTAATGTGCGTAACATCAGTAAAGTAATTAAAAAAATCCGTCACCCCGGCCGGGATAAACCGGCGCGGGGTTGCGACGTTTTTGAAAGGGGGTTATTATGAACATGAGGCATTTTAGCGTTGGATTCGCCGCGCTGCTCTGGCTGGCAGCGGGCATGGGGCCGGTAGTTGCCGGGGATTTTAACGCGCAGCGGGCCAAAATTGTCACTGCGGAGGAGGAGGCGCGCTGGCTGGAAAAATTACCGCAATTTTCCCGGCCGGCGGAAATTTCCGCGCCGGCCATTTCCGGGCGGCATGAATTGGGGCGCACCTGGTACGATTACGCCTTCAACAATGTGATGGGAAGAACGGTGGCGCATGCCTACACGGTTGGCAATGACGGAATCCATTTCGTTTTTATGAAAATTCTTCCCCAGGGAAGTACGCGGTGTGTCGCCTATGACTACTGGGATGAAAATCTTCAATCGTTCTGGGGAAATATGTGCATTACAGAGAATTACCCGACCGGCTGGGGCAGAGTGGTAAACGGCAAAAACGATGAAGCATTGATTAGCTTTCATGGCGGCGGGGCGCACTTATGGAACGATGCCGGGGAAGCCAACTACTTTTTTACGCCGCTTCTGGATTTAAATCCCGGCGTTTTTGCCGGATTTGCCCGCTCAGGGGATACCCTGGTGTTTGTCTCTCAACAAGAAAACGTCAACTGGGCCGGCGGCGACTGGTTCAAATACTCCACCGATTACGGCGCAACCTGGCTGGACGGGGCCAATATCTCCCTTCCCGGGGTGACGGACTATGGCAACGCGGAACGCTGGCCGGAATTCAACCCTGCCAATCCCCCGGAATCAGGCTACCTGATCGCCCCGGCCAGCATCGGCAGCCTCCATCCCAACGGCTCCGTTTACCTCTGCGCTACCGCCGACTGGGGCGCTAACTGGCAAACCACCCTGGTATGGGACGACGATTCGGTGGTAACGACTCAATTCGGTTCTACCCGCTATATCATCGAGAACTATGCCCAGATGAACGGGTTTTACAGCGCCGACGGGGCATACCACGCGGTTTTTGGCGCAGTTCAGGGCGTCAGAGACATTAATACTGCCACGATGATCGATCTCTGGCCGATTTTGTACTGGAATTCTGCCGCCTCAAGTTTTACATGGCTCACCAGCCTGGAATACAGCGCCCCCGACGATCCCATCACCAGAGACGCTTTGCAGAATAAATCTCCCAACTCCCCCGGCAATTCCTGTCCCCAGGTCGCCAGGGGGCCGCATCCGGGCGAGTTGGTATGCACCTGGCAGCAATGGGAGAAGAACCCGGTTACCGGCAGCATCGTACTCCTGAATGCCGCTGCCGGGGGCGGAACCACTACCGCCCAAATCTTTGCCACCGATATCTGGGGGGCTTACTCCAATGATAACGGCCTGACCTGGAGCGAGCCGGTATATTTAGCCGGCCAGCCCTCCCAATCGGAGGTGTTCCCGAACATTCCCGAGGATTTTATCTGGAACGCCACCGGAGATTCGATCTACCTGGATATTCTTTACCTGCATGACACTAATCCCGGCATTTCTATCTATGTAACTCCACTATCCGATCCTTCCGAATGCATCTGGTACTACCAGCGGGCAGCCATGGCCGCGCAACCGGCAATCGTGGGCGTTGGGGGTAATCCCCCGGTAAGCGCGGAGCAGTTCTACCTGCACCAGAACTATCCTAACCCCTTCAATCCCGTCACCACCATTCGCTATCGCGTAGCCCGCGCCGCTAACGTAACGCTGAAAATCTATGACCTGACCGGCAGGGAAGTCGCCGTACCGGTAAACGGCCCCCGCCGCGCCGGGGAACACGAGGTGCTGTTCGACGCCGGCAAATTGGCCTCCGGCGTCTATTTCTACCGCCTCTCCGCGGAGGGCTTCAGCCAGGTAAGGAAAATGCTGCTTCTGCGCTGATGTATAGGAGTGCAAAATTTATTTTGCATCATATTGGTGAAACCAAAACTTCAGGAGATGCAACATGTTTCACTGCTACTTTTTGATAATCATCGCACTGTTGTGGATCTGTCCGGGATGTGTCAGCGGCTTTGCCAGGGAAGCCCGGCAGCCGGAAACCCGGAAAACCAACACCACCCGCTATGAATTAGGCCGCACCTGGTACGATTACGCCCCGGTTTCCGGCAGAACCCTGGCGTATGCTTACGAGAGCGGCGTTGACGGCATTCATTTCGTTTTTACCAAAGTTCTCCCCCAAGGCGCGCCGCGGAGAGTTGCTTATGATTATTTCGATGAAGGGCTGGGGGGGTTTTACGGGAATTGGGCCGTTACCGAGGACCAGGCAACCGGTTCGGGAAGAGTGCTCAACGGAAAAGATGATGAGGCCATCGTCGGGCTATCCGGTTCCGGCTTGAGAATTTTCCAGGATTACATTGAAGCCGGGTTTTCCTTTTCCGAAGTATTGAGCCGGCCCGGCTTTGCATTTCAGGGGATGGATGCTCGCGGGAACACCTTGGTAGCAAGCGGACCGGACACCCTGCTCTACTCCCTGGATTACCTGCAAACCTGGCAGGGCGCGGCCATCTCCCCGTTTGATCCTTCGATAAATGTATGGATTCCGGTGGGGCCGCAGATCAATCCCGCCAATCCCAACCAGGTCGCTTTTGTCGCTCACGCGGCGTCTGCGGATACCAGCTTTCCATCCGGCATGTACTGGATAAGCACCGCGGATTGGGGTGCGAGTTGGGAGACTGTCCTGATTTGGGATTTTGATTCGGTATTCGCCGCCCCGTACGGCGCGAGCCGTTTTCTCGATTTCAATCAGGCAGAGGGCCTGTACGGCGACGACGGCGTCTATCACGCCGCCTTCGGGGCCGTGCAGGGAATTAAAGATACCAGCACTTCCACCATAATCGATTTTTGGCCAATTTTGTACTGGAACAGCAGCGACCGGAACCTGCAATGGATCAGCAGCCCGGAATACAGCGCACCCGCGGACACCGCCACGATGATAGCCTTGCAGAGCAACCGCCCGGGCAATGACTTCGCAAATTCCCGTCCCCAATTTTCCCGGGGACCTTACCCCGAATTGTTACTTTGCGTCTGGCAGCAATGGGAAAAAGACCCCGCTACCGGGGAAATTGTGCTTTTGGATGCCACCGCGGGGGGCGGCGCCGTTCAAATCTTTGCCACCGGTTTCGGATGCGCGATTTCATACGATAACGGCCAAACCTGGCTTGAGGCGCAGCTCCTGGCCGGCAATCCTTACCAATCGGACGTATTCCCTAATATTGCTGAAAAATTCCGCCCCGGCCTCGTCGTTTGGGAGTTCGAGCTGGATATGATGTACCTGCACGATACCAATCCCGGGGTCTCGATTTTTCAACAAACCGATCCTTCGGAATGCGTCTGGTATTTTGAACGAGCGCAAGGTTTTCTCGGCGGCGACGCGGTGGAGCCATTCCCATCCGCGCCCGGGGATTTTTATCTTTCCCAAAACTACCCTAATCCCTTCAACCCGGCGACGACCATCCGCTACGTGTTAAAACGTCCGTTAAAAATTCTCCTGGAGGTCTTCGACCTGAACGGCAGGAGAGTGGCGACGCTGGCGGAGGGCCGCCAACTCCCCGGGGAGCACGAGGCAGTATTCGACGCCGCCAAATTGTCTTCCGGCGTCTATTTCTACCGCCTCTCCGCGGGGGGCTTCCGCCAGGTAAGAAAAATGATATTGCTACGCTGAGTGGGCTGCAAAGCCCTGATAGTCTTGTTCTTTGAAATAAGAACCCCCA
>CAZFVV010000021.1:0-57556 GCA_964522165.1 uncultured Calditrichaceae bacterium | reverse complement strand
CGGGCGAAGCGAGTGGCATTTACCGGGTCAGGCTGACCGCCAAAAAGGTTGAAGAATACCATATTCGCACCACGCCGGTTCGGGAAGCGCCGGGGGGAACGGTTGTGCCCCAATCCGCGCTGCTGGTGGATCACGCCGGCGCCGCCTGGATATTCACCAACCCCCAACCCCAGCTTTTCATACGCCAGCCGGTTAAGGTTACGAGCATGGATGGCGAACTGGCGGTTCTCTCGGAGGGACCGCCTGCCGGTACCGAGGTGGTAATTGTCGGAGCGGACAAATTATTAGGTCTCGGTACGCAGTAAAAAATTAACTGTGCCCGCCGGGGAAGTTGATTTTCGGTCTTTGGCTAAAAAAGAAGAGGCTAAGGCTAAGGAGAAAATTAAGATTAGGATGCCCTTCCCTCAGCCGGGCGCAGCACAAATCGGCAAAGATCAGGAGATTCCGGCATTCGCAGGAATGACCGCTACGATGCTGGTTTTCATGTCGTTCCGGCTGTAGCGAAGCAGAAAGCCGGTTATAGACTCCTTCGGTGAATCTCCAAACGCGCAATTTGTGCTGCGCCTCCTCAGCCTTAGCCTGATTCCAGGTTTCCCCGGGGCGATAAAATCATTTTCAAAACGAAAAAAGAGCGAGGCCAAAAATGGAAAAAATATATCAAACAATCAGAACGGAGCGGCGGCCTGGCATGTGCTGCCGACTCATTCGTAAAATGATGACTGTTTTAATGATATTTGCAATAACGTCTCCCTTGTTCCCCCAGGCCAAGTACGTCTCCCCGGACGGCAACGGCGATATCACTTTTACTCCCGGCCTGCGTTTACAAGCGCGTTACGATTATGACAACTCCGATAACAATAATGATTTTTATATCGCGCGGGTGCGGATTAAAGGCGGGGGCAAGGCCTTTGCACTGGCCACGTATTATATGGAAGTGAAAATTGACAATGTAGGCCGCTTTGACCGCTCGCAAAACGCCCAGGTGGAAAACGCCTGGATGAACTTCGCGATTAAGCCGGAAGTTGCGGTGCGGGTGGGGTTATACGACATGGTTTTTTCCCGCAACGCCCTTACCTCGGATTCAAAACTGTTGATAATGGACCGCAGCCTGATCAAAGACGCCCTCACTGTTTTAGGCCTGGCGGACAACACCATCGGTGTTCTGGTGCACGGGAGGCCGGCCGGCGGGCGCTTCACCTACGGCTTCGGGGTCTTCGATAATTTGGGATTTGAGGTAGCTGGCTCCCAGAGCACCTTAACCCGCAAGGCCGACGGGGCGATGACTACCGGCCGATTCGTTGTGGATGTACTGGATCCCGCCCCGGTAGGAGGATACGGCGATTACCAGGGTTCCTACATTGGCAAGGGGCAAAGATTGTCGCTGGGGGCAAATGGCGCTTACCTCTCCAAACTGGTGATCGGCGATGAAGAATTTAATCTCTATGCCTGGGGCGCGGATCTTTTTTTCAACAAAGGCCCGGCAACGCTGGCGGCAGAGTACGCCACCTATAAAGAAGATGCCAAAAACGGGGCATCCGATTCTCTGAATGTTGATGGCGGCGGTTGGTATGTACAGGGAGGCTATCTCGTTGGCGGCATATTTGAGCCGGCGGTGCAGTACCAGGAAATGGATCCCAATCAAAATGCTTCTAAGGATAAATTAAAGTGGACCACCGTGGGTTTCAACATATACCTGCGCGGGCATAGTATGAAGATCCAGGCGGATTATATCTTCAAGCAGGAGGACGGAGCCAAAATCAACAACGATCTTTTTCAACTGCAATTACAACTGGATTTTTAGGAGCGCTTTGAGACTTTAAATGTAATCCGGAGATTCCGGTATTTCGGGTGCTGCAAAAACCGGCATGACCGTCTTATCCCGTGTCATTTCGGCCGTGGTGAAGCGAAGTGCCGGAAACTCTTCTTAAAAGAGAATGAGTGAAGCTCTATTTTTACATGGAATTTACATAAGGGTGATCCGGCTGAGACTCTGTCCTGGCATATTCAAATTCTCAAAAGGGGGGGAAATCAATTGCCTGCTGTGCGAACAAACATTGGGGATGATCATAATTTCGGCCATGCCTCACTATAAAAGTGGCAAGTTGCAAGTATGATAATTTACCATTTTCCACTTCTTACTTGCCACTTGCCTGTTCCCAATTGGCCGAATTAATGATCAGGCCCCAAACATTTATATACACTGACGGTTGCACAACATACTAAGGAGAAGTGTTATGAGTAAAAACAATAATTCTGCGCCACCAGGCTCACAGCGGCAGGTCTTGCTGGCAGAAGACCTTCGGAAGTCCTACGGGCAGAGACCGGCGCTGCGGGGATTATCATTCTCCTTACAAGCCGGGCGCATCCTGGGCTTCCTGGGTCCCAACGGCGCGGGGAAAACGACCGCCATCCGCATCCTGACCACCATCCTGGAGCCCGATTCGGGCAACTTCGTGGTGGACGGGATCAGCTCCGAATATCCGCAGAAGATCCGCAGCCGGATCGGGGTTCTTCCGGAAAGCCTGGGCTTCCACAAACAGATGACCGGGCTCGAGTGCTTGATTTTCTTCGGCCAGCTCTACGGGCGAAGCGCCGCCGAAGCCAGGGAAAACGGCCTGGCGCTGCTTAAAGATGTGGGCCTGGATCAACGATCCAAATCCCTGGTGGGCACCTACAGCCGCGGAATGCGGCAACGACTGGGCATCGCACGCTCGCTGGTCAATGATCCGGCAGTAGTTTTTCTTGACGAGCCTACCCTGGGGTTGGATCCCCAAGGGCAGCAGGATTTACTTGAGCTGGTGCGCTGGATTGCGCGGGAACGGAACGCCGGGGTTGTTTTGTGCAGCCATGACCTGCCGGAGGTCGAAAGCGTCTGCGACGATGTGGTTATCCTGAGCTCAGGCCAGGTAGTTTCTTCGGGAACCGTGGCGGAAGTGATTGGCGGGCGCGCCCGGGCAAACGGCATCCGGCTCCATGTTCCGCCACCGTCCATTGCAGAAGCCCGGCAAATATTGGGGGCGCTGCCGGATATCAAAAAAGTAACGCCGATCGAAGAGAACAGGGGCTGGCTGGGGGTGGAACTCGCAAACCCCAACGGGGATGGCACATCGGACGATCAATACATCAACAACAGAATACTGGAGGCCCTTATCCGCGCTGAAATTCCCATCTTAAGTTACCAGGCTGAGGGCAGCCGCTTACAAGATGTATTTTTCCAATTAACCAAGGAGGAAGTCTTATGAGCAGCAAAAAAAACCTGAATGACAGCGGATTAAAACGGTCGGGTGGAAAGCCCACCTGGTGGCTGGTGTTCGTAAGGGAACTTAGCGAGTTATGGATGGGAGGGAAAGCGCCGGTGCTCCTTCTCATTTACTGCGTTCTGTTGGGAATCATGACCTACGTGATGGCCAGCAACAGCGAGTTGAGCCTGATCCCCCCGCAGGAAATGGTGTACGAGATTCTCAAAGCCGCAATTGCGGTCGGTTTGTTTATCAGTATGATCATCGGGGCGGACAGCATCAGCGGGGAGCGGGAGCGCTCCACCCTGGAAGGGCTTCTATTAACGCCCACCAGCCGCCGGCAATTGGTAATCGGCAAGTTTTTAGCCGCCATTTCACCCTGGCCGGCAGCCCTGGCCATTACCATCCCCTACTTAAAAGTGCTCTCCCAGGGCGATGCGGTTTTTGAGCAGGCGGTACCCTGGGGCATTGTTTTAGGGACCGCCCTGGCCCCGGCTTTTACCGGTATGGGGATGCTGGCGAGTTTTTGGACCAACTCCAACAAGACCAGTCTGTTCACCGGCCTGGGCATCTACATCCTTTTCCTCCTTCCGACACAATTACCCGGGAAGGCCCAAACCGGAACAATGGGATCGCTTCTTCAACAAGTAAATCCGATAGCGGCCGCCAATCATTTCCTTTCCAAGGTTCTTACCAATAACCGGACTGCGGCCGAATTCTGGGATTTTCTCATCGCGCCCATTGCATTCGCCATTCTTGTCTATGTGCTGCTTTTTTGGTATGCCAGCCCCAGCCTTCGTTTGGAAGGAGGAAAATCGAGCAGGTTCTGGACCCTGATGGGCCGTTTCATCGGTGTTTCAGTGATCGCCGGTCTCATGATGTTTGCAAGTACTTCGCCCGCGATGGCGGAAGAGACTGCCATGGCCGCGCAGGAGTCGCCTCTGTCGATATCCATCGACATGGCTTACAAAACGGTGCGACAAGGCGAGCATATTATTTACCATACGACAGTGACGAACAACAGCATGGAAAATTCGGTCCCCCTGTGTTTGGCGATGAACATCATTAACCTGGACGCGGCAGGTGATATCGTCGACCCGGAAGACTGGTCACCTCAGCGGACACAGTACATCGAGATGTTAGCTCCAGGCCAATCCGCCACTCACTCCTGGAGAGTAAATGCGATTTTGGATGGCGACTATTTAATATACACGGTTGTTATTCCCGAACCCGGCGGCGATGATGCCACCAGTCAAGTAACCGCCAGTTCGGGCATTCACCTGATCGTGACACCCTTTACCAAACTTAATCCCGGTGGGGTGCTTCCTTACGCCATCGGAGGGCCGGTCATATTGATTATAGGGGTTATTCTGCTTTACCGGATGCGGCGGCGGAAAATCGACATGGGCGGGGGTTCCGAGGAGAAATAAGTTATGGGTCTTTGTTTCATAAACTCCTTAATTTACATAGATTTTACAAGAGCGTGATTTGGTTGAGACTCCGTGCTTTTATACTACATACAATCTGTTTCGGTATAGGTTTAAGCATTTGAGGTTCTGAATTCACCCAAATAAGGAGACGATCTATGAGGCTCAGAATTGTGCTCGGTGTACTGCCGCTAATTTGGGCGGCTGCGATGTTCCAACCAACCAACAGCTTTTCCCAGGAACTCGAAGAAGATCTTCCGGTTTATCTGCGCGACCGCGGCACGGGAATGCCAATGTCGCAGTTCGGCACTTATATTCATAAAGGCCAATTACTCATTTACCCCTTTTATGAATACTACTACGACAAAAACCTGGAATACGAACCGGGGGACTTCGGTTACGGATCTATACAGGAATTCCGCGGCAACTATGAAGCGTACGAGGGTATCATGTTCCTGGGGTACGGGATTTCCGACCGGCTGGCCATCGAAATGGAAGCAGCAATTATTTCTGCCATATTCAATAAGTCTGCGGAGGATATGACCGAACTGCCGACAGAGCTTAAAGAATCGGGGCTCGGCGATGTGGAAGGACAAATCCGCTGGCGATGGAACTATGAAAACGAGGGAACGCCGGAGTTTTTCAATTATTTTGAAACCGTGTTCCCAACCGGTGAAGAATACAGCCTGATCGGAACCAGCGTCTGGGAATTCAAGCTTGGCTTCGGCATGGTCAAAGGTTTCCGGTGGGGCACCATGACGGTCCGGGCGGCTGCGGACTATGATACAGGCGAGAAAAGAATCGCAAGCGGTGAATACGCTCTCGAATATCTGAAAAGATTATCCGATAATTTTCGTTTCTTTACGATGATAGAGGGCTCGGAAGACGAAATCGAGTTAATCCCGGAGATACAGTGGCATATCAGTTCCAATGTGTTTCTGAAAGCAAACACCGGGTTTGGCATTACTTCAAAAGCGACTGACTTTGCCCCGGAGGTGGGGATTATGTTTGGATTATTTCCCTAAACGCCGGGCCAGTCTTTCCGGTTATCCCGGAATTTGACACATAAAGGATTATGGTACATAACATAAAGGAGTATGATATGAGAAACACAATTTGGGCAGCAGCAGCGGTAGTGATGGTTTTTTTACGATTGGTGCGATGGGTTGCACGGAGGCGCGGGACTCCTGGCAGAAGGAGTTTGGTATTTCGGAACGCAGTTTGGTTCCGAGCGGGAGAAACCGGTATTTTGTTCTGGAGCCCGGTTTCCGGCTGGTTTTGGAAAGCAAGAAAGAAAAACTCTGGATAACGATTTTGAATGAAACGAAGGAGGTGGGGGGGGTTACTACCCGTGTGGTTGAGGAGCGGGAATGGAAAAACGGCAAGCTGGTCGAGGTTTCGAGAAATTTCTTTGCCATAGATCCAGAAACCGGTGATGTGTTTTATTTTGGCGAAGAGGTTGATATGTACAAAAACGGAGCATTGAACAGCCACAGCGGGGCCTGGCTTGCAGGCGAGAACGGCGCAAAACCCGGCCTGATTATGCCCGGTGAGCCGAAAGTGGGCATGAAGTACTACCAGGAGCTTGCCCCGGGCGTGGCAATGGACCGGGCCGAAATTATCAGTCTTGATGAAACGTTCCAGACCCCGGTAAGTACATTCTCCAATTGCCTGAAAACCGAGGAAGGCACCGCGCTCAATTTTTTTGAAAAGGAATACAAAACTTACGCTTCCGGTATCGGGCTTATTCAAGACCAAAAATTACGCTTAACCGAGTACGGATTTAGCGAGCAGGAATAAACAATTTCCGGTGCAGCGGGATTTCTATACTTCGCGCGGCTAATTCCGGCCATCCGTAGAGGACTTTATCATGCTGATATATAATTTTCATGCTGCCCGGGACACCCGCTCAGGATTGCCATGGCGGCATCCTCTTCTGCCGGAAGCCCCATGGCGCAAAATACTCCTGATTCTTTTGCCGGGGTTCATCTTACTGGCGGGTTGTTCGCTAATGGAAGATAAAGCCACGCTGACGCCTTACGGGCAATTCCGATTCGATGAAATAAAGGAATCTTCCGGCCTGGTGAAGAGCCGCCAGTTTGAGAATGTGTTCTGGACCCATAACGATCATGGCGATATCGCCCGCATTTTCGCCACCACTGCGGAAGGAGAATTGATCCGGGAAGTGCAAATTTCCGGAGCCGATCACGTTGACTGGGAAGATATTGCCGCTGACGATGCCGGGCATCTTTACATCGGAGACTTCGGCGATAACCGAAAAAAGCGGAAGGAGCGGACAATTTATATGCTGAAGGAACCGAATCCATTCGAGCCGGATTCGGTATTCATCCTTAAACGGGTTCACTTCGATTTTCCAGACTGTAAAGACAATCCAACTTCCACAAAGAACAGAAAGAAAATGGTTGACTGCGAAGCGCTTTTTTGGGCCAACGGGCACCTGTATTGTTTAACCAAACATCGCAAGGAGCGAATCACCAAACTTTATCGATTTGCCCCCCTGCGGGATAACGAGTATCAAATTTTGACCAAAATCGCTGAATTTAATATCGATGGCGCGGTTACGGCAGCCGACGCTTCCATGGACGGCGGTAAATTGTTGCTGCTGTGTTATGATTATATCTATTTGTTCGAAAAACCTTCCCATGATGATAACTACCTGGCCGGTCAATACAAACGCATACTCTTTTCCGGGGGTAAAAGCGAGGGAATTTGTTTCGCCGGTTCGGATATTTTTTTCAGCAACGAACAGCGAGATATCTATAAGCTATCCCAATCTGTCTTTGATGCCAAGAAAAATTAAACCGCTTCAGGGCAAGAGGAAAAGCAGGAGCACGGGAATGAGGTGTAAAAGAATAGGTCTCCAATTCAATCACCATTCATTTTCCAACGGAGGAATTAAAATGGCAAGAGGTATGCAGATTCTCGCAGTGGTAATGCTCCTGTGGGGTTTCCTGGGTCTGGCGCAGGAAGCCGGCAAGGAATCCGCGCCGCCGGCCGAAATCGTGGTTTACGCATCGGACCTGCCGGAGAGCGCCCTGTCCGAGTTTGATTTTTGGAACGACCCGGCCTCGCCCGGGGGCAAGCTGGCCGGAACTCCCAATACCGGCGACGAGTTGGACGCTCCCCCGGAAGACGACCCCCATGTGACCTTCAAAGTCCAAGTTCAAAGCGGGATTCCTTACCGTTGCTGGATACACATGAAAGTGGGTGCGCCCAAGGGCCTGTCGCAGGCGAACAAGTTCTGGGTGCAATTCTCCGACGCGGTTGATAAAGCCAATAAAGAGGTCTTCAAACCGGACACGGATAGTTACCTGACCGCCCAGGGTCCCACGCAGCAGGGCTGGGCCTGGGTGGGATGCGAGTTAGAAGGCGGCGAACCCTCCCAATCCCTGGTCTATTTCCGCAGCAGCGGGGAAGTTACGGTGCGGATCCAGGCGGGAATGGAAGGAACGGGATTTGACCAGTTTGTATTAAGCCCGGCAAGATTTCTGGGAAATCCGCCCTCCGAGGCGATCGTAAACAAATAGAGGAGAAAAATGATGGAAAGTTCCAAAAGCTGGCTCAGTATGGCCGCTCCCACCGGATGGGCTGATGTACTCTTTCGCACCCTGATGACCGGAGTGGTGGTCTTCGTAGTAATGCAAATGAAGGAATATTTCGACGCCGGCAGATTAGACACGCCGGGCACCGCCGCCGACGCCGGATTGATCGCGGTGGGCATTCTTCTCATAAATGCAATCCTTATGAAGGTGAAGTCTTGAGGGATCGAAATGACAAATAAGATAAGATTTCTGACAGGCGCGACTCTTCTCTGGATGGGGATGATCCCCGGAGATGTTCTACTGGCGGCGGGGGCCGGCGAGGTATCCGCGGCCCTTGCGTCCTTTTCGGTGGCAAAAGTACATTTTGAGCAAAATGCAACGGATGGCGATGTGGAAGTGGTATTTGAGGTGAAAGGCAGCGATGAGGGACTGGCGAAGCTGACCGTAGTTTCTCCGGACGGCCGCACCGTTATTGATTTTACCGCTCCGGAGGTTTCTACATTAGGGATCCGGCAGTTCCGTTTCGAATCCCCGGAACCGGGAGATGTCGAAAGCCTTAAAACGGCGTACCCGGAAGGTATGTACACCTTTACCGGAGCAACTGTATCCGGCGCCAAGCTGCACAGCGAATCCACTCTGAATCACTATTTGCCGGCCCCGGCCTCCTTTCTTCAACCCGCGGCTGAGGCAAAGGAAGTAAATATTAAGGACCTGCAAATCACCTGGACCCCCGTCAAAAACCTGACAGCCTGGATCATCTATATCGAACAGGATGAACTGGACATCAGCATCAGCGTAAAATTGCCCGTTTCTGCGACGGCGTTTTCCGTGCCAAATGGCTTTCTGTTTCCCGGCACCGAATATACGCTCGGGATCGGCACCATGATGAATAACGGTAATGCCTCTTTTGTAGAGACCACTTTTACCACCGCGGGGAAGGAGTAAGCGTTAACCTGGAAAATTCTTCAAAAGGAGAATTATGATGTGTAAGCCATTCCTTGTTACCTGTTCGTTTGCCCTGATGATCGGTATATTTACTGCTTGCCAGGCTACTGATAGAGAAGAGACAGTCGGGTCAGCCGGGTCATCTAAGCCTGCGGAGGAAAAGCAATATCGGGGCGTGTGCCTTGATAAAGAGGCGCATGGGGACAATGCGTATGTGCTAACCAAGTGGTTAGATAGCGAAGATAAGGTGCTTATTTATAGCAGAGAGCATGAACGGAAAAATAAAGGGCATGTTACGAAAATCGAGGAGCGAGTTAAACCCGAAAAAGTACCCGAAAAAGGTGACCCTTCGTACGGATCAAATAACCCATAGCGATCCAAACCGAACCCGAAGCCCTTAATGAGCAGGAAGAACAGATGACCAGGGACAATCGAATTATGCACTCATCCTCTGCACCATAATTTTTTCAATACAGAAGGGCATGCTCATCGGATAACTATTCCGTAAACCCTTGCATTTTCGCAAATGGAATTGGAGTCAGGGTTAGTTTCTAACTATTTTTCTTTTTTGAAGCATACCTTAAAGAAGGAGTTACTGAGATGGTTTTTGTAAACCAAACAACTCAATCCTTCATGCTGCTGTTATCCCTGATTCTGATGCTCTTATTGCCAGTGTGGGCTTTGTCCCAAACAACCATCCGGTTTGCGGCATTGGGCGATTATGGCGATGATAATGCGGATGAACTGGCCGTGGCCAATCTGGTTGACAGCCTGGGCCCGGACTTCGTCGTCACCACCGGGGATAACAGCTATGGTTCCACCCCGATTGACGATAATATCGGCCAATACTACAGTAATTATATCGGCGACTATGTGGGCAATTATGGCCAGGGGTCTCCGATCAACCGCTTTTTCCCCTCCCTGGGCAACCACGATTGGGGCGACGGAGGAGGCATTAACGCTTATTTAGCCTATTTCACCCTCCCCGGAAACGGCATCCCGGGCAGCAATACTTCCGGAAACGAGCGTTATTATGATTTCATCCGCGGGCCGGTACACTTTTTTGCAATTGACAGCGATAACGATGAACCGGACGGGCGCGACAGCACTTCGATACAGGGGCAATGGCTTAAAGCGCAACTGGCGGCCGCCACTTCTACCTGGAAGATTGTGCTCATGCATCATCCGCCTTACTCCTCCGGATCGCATGGTTCGGAAACCATCATGCAGTGGCCCTATGAGAATTGGGGAGCAACAGCAATTATATGCGGCCATGACCACAACTACGAACGCATTATCCGGGATGACAACGACGACGGTACTGAGCTTCCATATTTTGTAACCGGCCTGGGGGGAAGGGGCATCCGGAATTTTGGGACGCCGGTGCCCGGAAGCGTGGTACGCTATAACGGCAATTTTGGCACCATGCTGATTACCGCCAGCGAAACCGAGATTCTGTTTGAATTTTATTCAATTGACAGCAGCGGCACCCTCATCGATTCTTACACGATCACCAACCTGGCAGTACCAAACCTCGTTGTAACGCCCCCTTCTCACCATTTCGGGGAAGTTGCGGCTTGTTCCTCAGCCATCCACACCTTTGTGGTGAAAAATACCGGAACCGGGGATTTAGAGGTTACTGCTACGGCAATTACCGGCCCCAATTCCCTGGAGTTTTCCATCCTCAGCGGGGGAGCGCCTTTTACCCTGGGAAACGGCGAAACCCGGAGCCTGACAGTCGCTTTTTCACCCCTGTCCCCCGGGAATAAAACCGCCCATATTTCTTTCCATAGCAACGATCCCGGGGGAAATCCTTTTCAGGTTCCTATAAGCGGGAATGGCATGGGCCAGGCGAATATCCTGGGAGACGTTACCGGGGATAACCTGGTCAATTCCACCGATGCCCTCGCCATTCTTTCTTACGATACCGGCATCGCTATTCCGCCGGAATTCGAGCAGCGCATCAACGCCGGTTTGGGAGACGTGAATTCCGACGGCCTGACCAATTCTACCGATGTACTGGCCATTCTCTCTTACAACGTCGGAATCCCGGTTCCCTTCCCGGTCGGCAATCTGTTTTGCCGGTAGCTTTTTAATGCACTTTACTCGTTGCCGGATTCTGCAATGAAAGATTCGGTTTATAAGTGCCTGTGGACAATTATTTTGCTTTTGCAGCTTTTGGTCGGCTGCGGAACCATGCGGAATGGCCGGGGCTGGGGGCAGGATGTTACGCTTTTCCCGGGCACAAAGCGGATTGGAGATGCAATGGTGAAGGCGGTAAGCGATCCGAAGACCTGGGCGCCGGCGGCGGGAGCGGCATTTTTAGGATTTACCCGTCTCGATCAAGAGATTTCGCAGTGGGCCTCGAATAACACCCCGGTCTTCGGATCCACGGAAGGCGCGATGGAATGGAGCGGGAATTTACGGAGGGCCAGCAAAATAGTCTGGGTATCCACCACCCTGGTTACTCCCAGCGGGAATAATTTGCCAGAGATCGTCCTCGCAAAGTTCAAAGGGGCCGGTGTAGAAGCGGTGGCAATTTCCGCCGCTAAAAATCTTACCGGGGTTTTAAAGAAGACCACCCGGCGAAAAAGGCCCAATGACTTTGATGACGAAAGCTTTCCCTCCGCCGATGCCTCCGATGCGTTTGTTTATTCATTCCTGGCGGTGAAAAACCTCGAAGCGGTCCCGATTCACCATCGCTTAAAGAAATCGCTGGATATTGGCATGTTTGCAATGGCTTCCGCAACTGCCTGGGCCCGCCTTGAAGCGCGGGCGCATTATCCTTCCGACGTTCTGTTCAGCATGGCGTTGGCAAATTTTCTGGCGGAGTTCTTTACCGAGGCTTTCATGGGAATTGATTCGGATGCCCCGCTTGCAATCAGCCTCATCCCCGGCGGCGGTGAAACCCTGTTGCGATTCCGGGTACAGTTTTAATGCGAACAGGAGTCTAAAAATCAAAAGGTAAAAGTAAAAAGTGAAAAGGCAAAAGTGAAAGTGCAAAGAGAAGTAAGCTGTTTAAAGTATAAAAGATATGCAATTACACTTTGGGCGCAGCACAAATCTTTAACGTGAGGCAGAGCCTCACCAGGGGCGTTCCAGTGCCGGAGCACTGGAACGAGATGCTTGATAACATTACATTTTACTCATTCCAAAGCCCCGGCTGTGGAACGGAGCGGCTGGAGGCTCTGCCTCCAGTAACGTGCAATATCTGCTGCGCCTTTACACTTTTTACTTTTACCTTTTGACTTAATTTCATAAATCAGGGTATTCCCCTGGCAAAACAAAGGTGATTATATTGATTTGCCAAATTTTCATCGATCCGTTTTTTATTCCCGATGGGCTTTGGGTCGCCATCGCGATGCTGGCGGCCAGCTCAGGCGTGTTAGCAATTGTGCAAACCCGTGAGAAGACCTCCCTGCGGGAAAAATTCGGAAAAAACATTCTCCGATTTATAAAGGATAGAATGCCCGGCTTGAAAATCTTCTTCTTGCTAATTAGTATCGCCACCTTAGTATATTTGGGCGAAATATCCTTAAGCCAGGGCGCGCCTGTCCCGCCCAATGAGGAGCGCGGTCCTTATTTGCAAATGGGAACGCCGACCAGCATCGTGGTTCGCTGGCGAACGATTAACGCCATGACCGGCCGGGTGCGCTTTGGCACCGACCCCGATAATTTGAACCGTTTTGCGGATGGCAGAAACAATACCCGGGAGCATGAGATCGAGCTTTCCGGCCTGTCCCCCCAAACAAAGTATTATTACGCGATTAGCAGCAGCGATAATGAATTCCTGACCGGTGAGGATTATTATTTTGTCACTGCTCCCCGGGACGGCGTCCACCAAAAGGTTCGTCTATGGGTGTTGGGAGATTCCGGGACCGGAAATGACAATGCCCGCGCAGTGCGGGATGCCTATTACAAATTTACCGGATCAACCCATACCGATTTATGGATTATGTTAGGCGATAATGCCTACAAAAAAGGAACGGATCCGGAATACCAGCGCGCCGTTTTTGAGATGTACCCCACCATGCTCAGCAAATCCGTACTCTGGCCGGCATTTGGAAACCACGATGGAAAAAGTTCCAATTCCGAAGATGAGTCCGGGCCATTCTACGATGCTTTTACCCTGCCGAAAAATGCGGAAGCCGGCGGCGCTGCCAGCGGCACCGAGGCGTATTATTCCTGGAATTTTGCCAACATCCACTTTATCTGCCTGAATTCCCATGATGTTGACCGCAGCCAAACCGGTGAAATGCTGACCTGGCTGAAAAAAGACCTGGATACCAATGAACAGGAGTGGATCATCGCCTTCTGGCATCATCCCCCTTACAGTAAGGGAAACCATGATTCCGACGAGGAATACCAGCTTATCGAAATGCGGGAAAATGCCCTGCCGATCCTGGAAGAGGGCGGGGTAGATCTGGTATTATCAGGCCACAGCCACTCTTATGAACGCTCTTACTTGTTAAATGGCTACTATGGCAAATCCGGTGATTTAAGGCAGGAGCACATCCTCGATCACGGAGATGGGAAACCGGACGGCGACGGCTTCTACCATAAACCGACATTGGGCGCGGCGCCGCACGAAGGAACCGTCTATGTTGTTGCGGGAAGCTCCGGAAAAACCCGCAAGGGGGGGACATTCGACCACCCGGTGATGTATATTTCTTATAAGAAATTAGGCTCCGTTGTGCTGGATATTGAAGGAGATCAACTGGATATTACCTTTCTTGATGATGTTGGCAACTGGCAGGATTATTTTACCATTGTGAAAGGCGAGGGCATGGTAAGAACCACTTCAACCGAAATCAGCAGCTTTTCCGGTGAGGGATTTGACGGCATGGCCGCTCTTAATTGGATGACGCTGCAAGAAGTAAATGCCGCCGGTTTCGAAATTCTTCGTTCAACCCCTGTTAGCGGAAATTATCGGACGGTTGCAACTTACCGGGAAATCCCGGCCCTGAAAGCGGCCGGGCATTCTCCGGTACCTCTGCGTTATACTTACACGGACTCCGTTTTGGCCCCCGGGGTAGAATACCGATATAAACTAATGAGTATTGGCGCAAATGGAAATCGCCGCAGTTACGGCCCTATTTCCATAACCCCTTTCTCCTCTAAAAGGACACTAAATTCAACCGTCAGCGGGCAGAATTTTCCCTGTCCTGTTGAGCCATTCGGAACCATTTCAATTTCCCCTGATTTTGAATTAAAGGGCCCGGGAAAGAATATCGACTCGATCGATTTGTGGGAAGCGCCCGAAGCCGAAAATACGCTCATGTTCGTAACGGCAAAAGACAATTCGCTTTTGGAAGTGTGGGAGTATCCCTTCAAAAACAATGCAAAACCCCCGCTTAACCATCCAACTTTTTCTAATAGTAATGTAAACGGGATTGTGGTTGACCAGGAAACAGACCGGATGTATATCGCCATTTCCGAGCCTTCCAGCACCGTAAGCGTGTTCAGCCTACCGGATTTGACGTTTGTCATGAACTTCAATAAATGGTGGGCCGACTACCAGGGAGAGCCGAATATCGCGTTGCTAAAATTAACCACCGGCGAAAAACGGGTTTATGTCTCCGCCGATGATGCCGTTTACATTCACGATGCCGCGACCGGAAAATATCTGGATCAATTCAAACCTGCAAAAGGGTTAGAAACCATGGCAGGGGACCATTTTTACCAGCGGCTTTATATTCCCGACGAAGATGATCGAACCGGCGTATATGTGTACCATCCAGATGGCAAGCCGTACTATCAAAACGGTACCAATCGTTTTGGCGAACAGAATTTCCGTAAAGATGCGGAAGGCATTATCATCTATACCTGCCCGCCAGACGGCCTGACAGACAACGGCAGCGGTTTTATCGTGGTTGCCGACCAGATTGGCGCCCAGACGGAATTTGAGTTTTTCGACCGGGAAAACTGGCATTATCTCGGCACCTTAAAAATTAAAGGTGTTTCCAATACTGACGGCATTGCCTCTTACCAAAAGCCGCTGCCAAATTACCCGCTGGGCATTTTCGTTGCCATTAATGATGACAGCTCCACCGCGGGAGTCGGCTGGGATGTGATATTTCGTAAAATGAGAATGGCAGTCGATGAAAATTCTATTGAAGCATCAATGTTTGAGAAAGAAAAGAATTAAGCGGGTATGAGATTCTATCTTCTACTCCCGGATCAAATCGAATACCATAAACATGTGCCGAAATACGATGCGTTTCCCTCCGGTCATCTAGCTACTGCGATGGTGATGGCAACGGTAATCGCGGAAAAGTATCCGGAGAAAAAATTTATCCAGCCCATCGGCTACACGTTAATGACCATTCTCTCATTCGAGATGGTAAGCAACGGCGTGCACTGGTTTAGTGACTACCCGCTCGCCCTTGCCATAGGTTATTCTTCAGGGAAAATAACCGTTTTTAGGGGCAGAAAAGCCGTCTATAACAACTTATGTTTAGTCAAAAGTTAAACAACCAAAAGAGAAATTTCGATTTTCCTGTTTATCGGGCAGCCGCAGGTTGGGATTACACTCAATTGTTAGATTAATAGTTCTCCTGCAAAAAGGTCTCTGTGTGAAAATCAGCTTCAATAAAAATACAGCTTATAAACCCAAAAACCGATTTTTACTTTTTTTGTAGTGAAATCATTAATAGAATTTGATTTTTCACGATTCAAAGCATATAATATTGTGGGTCTGTCATAAAACCCCCCTATGTATCAACTATAAAGGGGGCCCTTTGGTTTTTTGTAACTCTTCGGCCACTAAGCCAGGAAGTTTCAAAGGGTCACAAAATTTTGAGAGCATTTTTTCTCCTTAAGCCAACCCCGCAAGGGTAGCTATGCTTAGATCAAACTCCGTTTGGGTTTCTTCGTCTCTTGCCTGCCCACCCGCTGGTCAGCCTGCCTGGATGCAAGGCAGGCAGGGCAGGGTGTTTTGGGGCCGAATAGTTAGGTTTTTTTGAAATTAGATTTCATTGTCGAATCATCAATTCCCAAGCAGAAAATGTCTGTCAGTTGGCAAGTAAAATACGGTTATTTGCTGATCCTGCTTATTATTGTTCCCAGTTTTTTGCTGGCCTATCTCAGTGTGCGTTCGATGGAGACGGAACGCCTGGCCTATCGCCAGCGGATCAACGAAACCTATCAGCGCCTGGCGCGATTTGCCATATCGAAAATTGATGACCTGATCGAAGACACAGACCAGGCATGGATAAAAAAGATTGAACCTCAAAAATTTGCCCCCCTGCCTCCCCAGGAACAAGCGGCAGCATTGGAAAAGTTGATCAAGGAAGATCCTCTGATTAGCAATGCTTACCTTGTCGTAACAGACACCGGCAGCGTATCATACCCGCCGGATTTGAATAAAAAACCTCCCCCTTCCTTAACTCAACCACTACTCCTGCCGGTTGCGGAGTTCGATGAATGGCTCCTGAAATTCAGGGAGCTTTCCGATCAGGCAGAGGATTTGGAATTTAAAAATGAGGATCCTGACCAGGCGCTGAATATTTACCGGGAAATTGCCCGAACCTTTCCGGTGCCGAAACTTCAGGCCATTGCCATTCGAGAAATCGCGCGAATTTATATGTTTAAAACCGAGTGGCAGCAGGCTTATGAACATTATCAAACAATCGTTCAGAAGTATCCCGGGGAACGGGATTTAAACAACCTGCACCTGCGGTTTTATGCCCGGTTGCAGTCTGTTATGGCATTGGAAAACCTCGGCCAACTTGACCGCGCTATGAGCGCGCTGCTCGCTTTTTACCAGGATCTGTTGGATCATTCCGATGAGATTAACCGCGAGCAATATGAATTTTTTGTTGAACAGATTCAGAGTTCTTTTCAAAGTTTGGGAGGTGCGTTTCCGACGGAGCAACGGGATGAATATTCTGCCATTTACAATAAACTCCAGGAGCAGAAGAAAAAAGATATCGGAACCACTTACCTGGTAGAAAAACTAAGCCAGCGGTTAAGCCGGGGCATTTTAAAACAGGAAACCTACCACGACCGGATTCGTTATTTTTCCGACTTCGCGGTGGAGCAACCCTATTTAGTGGCGTATATCCTGTTATCGGAAGGGGAGGAATACATTGTTAAATCCGCACTGGGTCTGGAAATCAACCTGGAAGCATTGAAAACCCGGCTCTTTCCTCAAATCGTAAACAGAAAAAATTTCCCCGGCGATGTCGCCATTGCGGTTCTTGACCAAAACAACAACGTTATCATGGGAGATGCGGAAAAGATTACCAGCAAAGCGGCGGTTTTATTGCCACTCAGGGATCCGTTGGACTTTTGGCAACTGGGTATTTTCCCCACCTCAGAAAATCCGCTGATGCGCGAAAGTAATATCGATTTATATCTTAAATTATTGGGAATTTTTCTCCTGTTGCTGGTCATCGTTATGGGAGCGGGAGTAATGATTTATAACATTCGTAAACAGCAGCAGCTTTCCTTGCAGAAAACCACCTTTATTTCTTCAATTTCGCATGAATTAAAGACCCCGCTAACGTCCATTAAGTTGTTCGTGGAATTTTTGTCTAAGAACAAAAAATTGTATGAAGACCCGGAGACCCAAAAATATCTTAGTATCATTCACTCCGAACGCGAACGTCTCAACCGGCTGGTGGACAATGTTCTCGATTATTCTCGTATCGAACGCGGGGTTAAGAATTATCAATTTGAATATGAAGAATCTGCAGCGGTCATCCGCGCGGTAGTCGATGCGTTTAGTTATCATGCGGAAATTCACGGCATCAAAATCGAGCTGGATTTGCAAGAACCGCTTCCGGAAATCTATATAGATCGTTACGCCGTCAGTCAGGCGTTGTTTAATTTGCTCTCCAACGCCATTAAATTTTCCGTCACTAAAAAACCGGTGAGATTAATTGCCCAGGAAAAGGGGAAGTTCTTAAACATCCAGGTGCAAGATCAGGGAATTGGTATTAAACCAAAACATCTCAATCATATATTTAACGATTATTACCGGGTGGAAGAAAACGAAGCCGCCAATATTGCCGGCACCGGCCTGGGGCTGTCGTTGGTCAAACATATCGCAGAGGCTCATGGCGGCAGCATCTCAGTGGAAAGCATCTATGGCAAAGGGTCCACCTTTACTCTAAAGCTACCGTTGGGCGAAAATTAAAGATAAAGATTAAGATTAAGGAAGAAGGGTAAATGAAGGAAGGCGATGAATGAAGGAACATGTAATTGGAAAATTTGTTTTTTAACTGTCATCCTTTATAATTGACAAATGGCAAAAATACTCATCATAGAAGACAACGACGCCGTTCTGCTCGGTCTGGAAAAGACCTTTACGGAAGAGAATTTTGAAGTCGTTACTGCCCGCACCGGAGAAAATGGATTGGCAAAGATAGAATCGCAAAATCCCGATGTGATTGTGCTGGATATTATGCTGCCGGGCATGAGCGGATTCGAAATGTTAAAAAAACTGCGAGATAAACAGATTCGCACGCCTCTGATGCTGTTAACCGCCCGTGATGATGTTACGGATAAAATCCTCGGCCTGGAATTGGGCGCGGATGATTATGTAACCAAGCCATTCAATTCCAGAGAAGTGATTGCGCGGGTGCGAGCATTGCTGCGGCGAACGCAGTATCTTCCAACATCCGGGGAGAAAGCCGAAAAAATAACCCGCTTTCGCTTTGGCAACGTGGAAGTGGATTTTGAACGGCATGAAGTTCGAAAGAGGGGTAAACTGATAGAACTCTCCCACCGCGAGTTTCGGTTGTTAGAGTATTTAATCGATTTGCGCGGCAAGCTTATTACCCGCGACCGTTTATTAGAAGATATTTGGGAGTATGAAGGGTATAGCACATCTTATATCACCACCCGAACGGTGGACAACCATATTTTACGCCTGCGCAAGAAAATTGAAGATGAACCGGATCATCCAACTTACATTCAAACCGTTCGCGGTTACGGATATAAGTTTGTTATAGAAGAGTGATATTCCTGCCTGAATTTGCTTCCTTATAAACAATCTTCCTTCTTACCATCGGCCAAATTCCTCTTTCCCCTGTTTTTCAGCTTTTATCATGGCTATGGTTGATTTATATCCATACGGGCAAGGGATTTGCAATACCCAGCAATGTTACCATAATATAATTTGGAAACGCTCCTGGGAGGAGACAACAATTTGACCATAAGTACAATCAAAACAACATAGGTAATGAAACCCCGTACATCTACCTGTGCATTGATATTCAGATTTTAATGTGAAAAAGTTTCTCATTTACACCCAATCAATAACCGGGATTTTTTTCAGAATGTTACATATTTTACTCAATTTTCATTCTCATGATGGGCCAATCCGACTCTTTACTTTTAATATCCGGAATGCGGATCTCTTCCGAGATGCTTTTTTGTTCCATCGCACAAGTTCTTCAATTTACATAGAATTTACAAAGGTGTGATTTAGCTGAGACGCTCTTATTCTATATTAATACTGTAAATTATTGATGAACCTGGAAGGGTTCATTTTATTTTAAGTGTTCTAAAATTTCGTCGAATGTACAATATAGAAAGAGATGATCTCATGAAAGGATTTAAGGCAATCATTGGGCCGGTGTTATTAATAATATTATCAGGAAATGGCTCCGCGGTATTTGCCCAGAAAGCACAAGATTTTCTGAACAAACTGAAAGTTGGTGAATGGGTGGAGATTGAAGGTGTTCCCCAGGAAGACTTTACGATCTTACTCACAGAAATCAAAGTCATTTATGGCGAATTTGAAGATGATGACTGGGAAATTAGCGGAACGATCAGCGGTGTTGTAGCGGAAGAAAAAAAAATATTCATAGTCCTCTTACCAATTAAATTCGGCGATGATACAGAATATAAACATAAGAAAGATGATCCTGAGGGAATCAAATCGTTTTCGGATATCAAACCTGGTACTTTTGTAGAAATTGAAGGTTCCTTTTTGGACAGCACTTTTCTGGCAGCAGAAATTGGCACGGAAAAAGTAGTAGAAGACAAAAAAAATATGATCGAATGGAAAGGAAAGGTTCAGGCGGTTAATCCGGCAAGCAACTCTTTTTCAATGTTAGGTCATAACATTATTTTTACGCCGGAGACGAAAATTAAATCCTTAATTCACAATTAAAGTAAGATTCCACGTCTTTCAGGTTCTATGCCCAAGGAGAGTAGGAAATTGCGGGTTCAGGAGTGCCATCCCGGCTTTCCGGGACGGCACTCCAGCTTAAAACGCAACAATGAATCCTCAACGGGTATATAAAAGCAAAAATATAAGGAGATAACAAAAATGCAAGGGATAGTGTTGGATCAAAATATATTCTACCTCTTTCTGGCGATTATGACAATCGTGATGGGGTTTCAGGCTCGCCTGCTGCTGAGAATTCGAAATATTTTACAGGCGCTGGCAATAAACACCGACACGGCGGTTCAATATGTCCGGAAAATCGCCGCAATCGAGAAAATGGCCGGGACGAATCAAAATATCTCGCAAACCTGCCAAACCTGCCAATTCTGCAAACATCGTCTTGCTTATATCAATATTACAAAGGGGCTGCATACTCAAGAAGATTTTTATCATAAATGCGGGTTGCGAGATTGCGCAATTTCTTTAGACGATTCCTGCCCCCTTTTTGAAGAAGATAAAGATACTTTCTAACAGGTTATTTCTCCGCTCCGCAAAGGGATATTGTCTTTTTTGTACGGCCTCCTCTTTTTAGACAATATCCCTTTGTTTTTTAGCCTGTGGAAGCTTGCTATACCCTGAACAGGCTAAAATTTAACTTCACCTCCCCGGCTTAATGAGTCCTCATTTCATTGCAAATCTTCCAAAAGTTTAGTGATTCACCGTGTACATCAACGCTTCCGGGTAGCGGGTTCCCGCAGTCGTCCCCGCCGGCGCGACCTTCTTATTACGCACAAATCCCCATCGCTAGCCCCAGCAAGGACATTGGAGCCACCTCCGCTCAGTACTCCATAAAATTCACATATATCACGCAAGAGTACACCCCATACCCTCACGAAGAGTAGTTTGGGCCCGCGTCCAGTATATTTTTTGACCAATGTTCGGACGACTTACACAATTTTACGGAAATCGTACCTGGATTTAGGAGGGAAAAATTCGTACTATGTTCTAAAAAATATCATGGCTATCATGTATCGAAAATACTCTGCTTGTGTGAATCAGCAGCGCGAATTTTTCGTCGCACAAGCGCTATTCCATAAGGGGCCCCGGCAATGATCACCATCCATGAAGCCCTGGAGATCGTGCGCAATCACCTCCCTCCCCGGAAAGTCGAGGAAATCGATCTGGCCCGCTCAGCGGGGAAAATGCTTGCCGGGGATATTGTCGCGCGGGAACCCTCCCCGCGCTTCACCAACAGCGCTATGGACGGGTTTGCGGCGCGTTGGGAAGACTTGAAAACCGTTGCTGTCTCCGGGCCGGTGCTGTTAAAAATCGTGGGAGAAAGCCGGGCGGGAGTACCCTTTGCCGGGAGGTTGGGGAGCGGCCAGGCGGCGCGCATCAGCACCGGGGGAATGTTGTGCCGGGGAGCGGATACGGTTATTCCCCTGGAGGAAGCGGAAGTGGCGGGCGAAGCCCTGCGGGTGCTCAAAGCGGAAAAACCGGGAAACCACCTGCGCCTGGAAGGCGAGGAATTTAAAGCCGGCGAGCTGCTCCTGGCGCGAGGCACGGTTTTAGACCCGCCCCAGCTGGCGCTGCTGGCTTCCCAGGGGATCGCAAAAGCGCCGGTGTATCGCCGGCCGGGGGTAGCGGTCATCGTGACCGGCACGGAGCTGGTACCCTACCACGCCCCCGCCGAATCCTGGCAAGTCCGCGACTCCAACGGCATCATGCTCCGCTCGGCGATTGAAAAATCCGGCGGGATGGTCATCTTTAGCATTCAGGTGGGCGACCGGCTGGCGGAGACGGTCGAGGCCGTGCGCCGGGCCGCGGAGGAGGCGGATATCATTCTTTTTTCCGGCGGGGTTTCCGTCGGCCCGCACGACCTGGTGAAGAGCGCGGCGCAGCAGGGCGGTTTCGAGACCCTGTTCTGGCGGGTAAAACAAAGACCCGGCAAACCCCTCTTTTTCGCCCGGCGCAATGATATTCTGTTCTTCGGGCTGCCGGGGAACCCGGTTTCGGCATACATGTGTTACCTTTTTTACGTTCAGCCGGTGTTAGCGCACCTGCAAGGAAAACCCTTCAAGCATGAGAGTTTCCGGGGAGAGGTCGCCGCTCCCATGTTCAATTCTGCCAACCGGGCGCAATTATACCGGGTCGCCCTGAAAGCCCGCCCCGACCAGCCGCCCCTGGTATATCCGCTTGCCAGGCAGGGGTCGCACATGCTCACCTCGCTCACCGCGGCCGATGGCTTCATCCATCTGGAAGATAATGCCAGGCTGGAAAGCGGAACCCCGGTTGAAGTCATTCCGTTTGCATAAACATTCGGCAATGCGCTTCTTCCCCGGGCCGTTTAAACCATTGCCGGGAGGTACTGTCCATGAAAGTCGGTTCCAGTTTTCCACTTCTTTTCATCATATTGGTGATTTATAATCTCATCGCCCTGGTGTTCGGCGCCCAGACCCAGGAGACGTTGAATCGGGTGATAATTTCCCATACCATGAACACCGGGGCGCTCTTTGCTCTCACTGTGAATGATTTGCTCATCCTCTCGGGTATCGTTTTGCTGTATTTCGAGATCTTCAAATCCACCAGTTCGCTCAACGCCACGATTTTTGACCACGTTTTATCGCTGCTGGTTTTTCTGGCATTCCTTTTGGAGTTTATCTTCGTGGCGCGCTTGACCTGCGCTCCTTTTTTGATCGTTGGCATGATGTCGCTGCTGGACGTGGTGGCCGGTTTGACGGTATCGATTACGGCAGCCCGCAAGGATTTCGGAATCCAAAAATGAGGACGTGATGCTTGATGCTCGATGCTGGATACTCGATGTTCGATATTAGAAGCCGTTTTAAAAGTTTGAATTCATGCCACGAAGCCACAAAAACACCAAGTTTCACTAAGGAATTTATTGTTTCTTTGTGATTCCTTCGCGTCTTTGGGGCTTAGTGGCAACTTTTAAAACAGCCTCTTAGATATTCGTTGCCGGATATTTGCTATACCTCTCTTTAGAATCGAACATCAAGCATCGAGCATCCAGCATCCACCGCCGAAAGGAATTCTCCTATGCTAAAAATTACCGACATCTCCGGCATCGAAGTAGGCCATGCCACCCATGCCACGGAAATGACCGGCTGCACCGTGGTGCTTTGCCGCAACGGGGCGGTCGCCGGGGTGGACGTGCGCGGGTCTGCGCCCGGCACCCGGGAAACCGACCTGCTGCGCCCCATGTATATGATCCGCCAGATTCACGCCATCATGCTCACCGGGGGCAGCGCCTTCGGGCTGCGCACCGCGGACGGGGCCATGCGCTATTTATTCGAACGGGGCATCGGGTATAATGCCCGCGGGATTGTGGTGCCGATCGTTCCTGCGGCGGTCATTTTCGACCTTGCCCCAGGCCGGGACCCTGCTTTTCCCAGCAGCGAAATGGGCTACGAGGCCTGCCGGAACGCCGGTAAAAATCTGCCGGAAGGAAGGATTGGAGCCGGCCGGGGCGCCAGCGTGGGGAAAATTTTAGGCCGGGAAAACACCATGGCGGGGGGAATCGGCAGCGCGGCGACGGCGCTCCCCGCGGCGCCGGGAGCTTCGTTTGAGGGGGTCCGGGTCGGGGCGATGGTGGTGGTAAATGCGCTGGGAGACGTCATCGACCCTGCCAATGGAAAAATCGTGGCCGGGGCGCGGGAGCCGGGAAGCGGTTCATTTGCGGATTCCCTGCGCTGCTTCATGGAAGGGCGGTTTGGCGACCCCCTGCCGCAGCCGGGAACCAATACCACCCTGGCGGTGGTCGCCACGGATGCCGGTTTCACTAAAGAAGAGATCAACAAAGTCGCCCAGATGGCCCAGAACGGCATCGCCCGGGCGACCCGCCCGGCTCACACCATGCACGATGGAGACGTGGTTTTTGCGCTCAGCACCGGCGATAAACCCGCGGACGTTAGCCTGGTGGGAGAAATTGCCGCGCAAATGGTCAGCCGGGCCATTGTGCGGGCGGTGGAATTAGCGAATTCTTAACCGGGATGAAAAAGAGCAGAAACGTTACGGAGAGATTTTTCTGCTTCATGGAAGCCGCCCGACCGCCGATGATAATCGGCAAGGGGAAATGAGTGGGCATTGGTGGTCATTGATGGTCATTCGCTTGCGCGTCATTTTGCTTCGCGGTCATTGATAGTCATTTATTGTCATTTGCGTTGCTGTCATTTGCGCTTTGCAATGAATGACTACTAATGACCATTAATGATCGTGAAGCGAAATGACTAAAATAAATCGGGCATCTTGAATTAAACACTGTGTTTGAGTACTTTAAAGCGAGAAAAAGAGATGGAGATCATTGAGCAGGAAGTTGGCTTCGAATTCGCGGTTGCCGAACGGCCAGGAGGAAACGAAATCGTCGCAAAATTCGAATTGTTCCAGAAGCGGAACGAGACCTATGTTTTTCGATTTATAGACCCCTACGGCGAAATTTTATATCAGAGCGATGAGTACCTGGATGTGCCGGGGATGATCGAGGCGATTGAATTCATCAAAAAATCTGCCGGGTGGGTGGCGTTTAATATATTGGATTCGGAAATCAAAGGTAATCAAATCGAAATTCCTGCCAATCACAAATCCACCGACAACCGCGACGAGTACCAGCGAATGCTGAATAGAGAACTGGAGCGAGTGAACAAAGTCCTCTCCGGGTTGATGCTCAAAAACGCCGAAATGGAGTTGAAGAAATCCAAAGAAATTATTAAAGAATTAGCGGTGATGTTTTTGGACCTGGCCGGTTTTTCCCAGATGCGGGAGTCCGAGCGCCAGAAGAAAGTGGAGATGCTCCGGGCGGTCGGCTCCCTGCTGCTGCCCAATGCCGGGGGAATGTACGTGAATACCTGGGGAGACGCCATCGTGGCGGGATTTGATCGTTTGAACGAAGGGTTGATCTGCGCCTGCAAGTTTATCCAGCACCTTTCCATCGAGCGAATTAGCGCCCGGATCGGGATGAGCTTCGGCAAGGCGCGGGTGGATTACAATCCCCTTACCAATCGCATGGATATCGATGGGGACAGCATCAACGTGGGGGCGCGCCTGGAAACCATGGCGGAAGACAACGAAGTGCTGGTCTCCAAAGAGTTGTTCGAGCACCCGGACCTCAAGCGGGAAAAATTTACCTTCCAGGCGATGCAGCGCCCGCTCAAAAAGCCGGTAGGCGATATCCCCGCCGGCGCCACCATTGAATGTTATAGTGTGGAGCTAAAGTAGGAGAAGATTTAGAAAAACTTATCTTCCGCTTCGCCGGGTTCGATTTCTTGATTTGCTAATTCTTTCCACAGGCTCAATACTGCCAAATCAGCCCCCGCCGCCTCCAATCTCGCCGAAACGATTTCGGGATGGCGCTTGAATTCCGGAAAAGATAGCAGCAACATCGCCAAATCTCTCCAGTCTGTACCAGATTTGGGTTGCCCCCGGCGGTGGTAATATGCAAGCACTTTACTGGCAATCAAATCTTCCGGGGCCAGCACTAATACTTGCGAAATCCTTTTCGCCGGCGGCAGCGTGGCAACAAATCGAATGTCCACCAGGTGGCGATTACCGGATTTTCGAACTTGAAAAACCCGGAACCCCCCTGATGCTCCCACTTTCCTGGTGCGTATCGCGACGTGGAACCGGTTTTTGAGGTATTGCTGCAACTCTTTTGCTAACGCCTCGGCGCGGGTAGATAGGAGATCAATATCCTGAGTCATGCGGGGCTCATCCACGTAGGCGTTCACAGCCTGGGCGCCGGATACTACCGCGTCTTCGCGCCCGCGAAGGAATTCCAGCACCGCATTTTGCAGAGTAGCCAGGGGCAACGGTTCACGCATGGCAAACTCCTTGAAGGTCAATGCGCCGGCGTCAAACATCCTCATACTCCTCAAAACAAAACCACGCCCACATCATTCGTTACGCATTACGTTTCATGCTATTCGTTAATACGGAATACGGAATAAGTATTATAGATTGCCTATTCCGTATTGCGTAACTTCTGCTAAAGGCTTCCGGTCACGCCTAAGCGGTTCTGAGAGCCCAGGTCTCCGAAATTGGAGTAGGCGTAATCCAGCCGGAAGTTCTTCCAGTTAATGCCTAACCCCGCGGAAATCCCCCCGAAATTCCTTCCCCCTAAGCTCTTCACGTTCTGGTTAAGCCCGTTATCGTATCCCAGCCGGAACTTCACCACCTCGCTGATGTCGAATTCGCCGCCGATGCCAAACCGCTTCAAAATATCGATGGTCTCCCCGGTATTGAGGGTCATATCGTTCAAAGAGGCGGTGAACAGCAAGGGCAGGTGCTCCAGGCGCTTGGAGAATCCCAGTCGCAGGAAGGTGGGCATTTTGCTCTTGCTTTCGCTGTAATCATTCAGGATGAATCCTAAGTTAGAGAAAGAGATACCCACTTGCAGGTCGGAAATATTGGGGAAGGTATAGATAATTCCCCCGTCGAAGGCCAGGCCGGAGGCGTTGACGTTATCCAGGGACGAATAGATGAATTTCAGGTTGATCCCGTAATCGAAGCCCTCCCCCAGGGAGTTGGAGAGGGAGGCGGCCAGGGCAAACTCCGAGGCGCTGAAATCCCGCCCGGTCTTATCGCCGAATTCATCGGTTTCGGAAAAGTCGCCGTAATTGAAATACACCAGGCCCATGCCGAGGTTGCCGAATTTCATCCGGCGATTATAGGCCAACTGCCCGCCTTGCAAATCCAGCAAATGATCCACGTAGTTGATGGTCCAGCGCGCCTCCGGAATTCCGGATAACGCCGCGGGATTATAGAACATCGCGTCCACGTCTCCCTTGATCGCCACTAAGTTATTGGCCATGGCCGCGCCGCGGGCGCTGTAGGGAGTTTTCAGAAACTCGAAAATAGTGCTGCCCACCGACTGCCCCCAGGCCGGCAGGGTCATCGCGATGGCGCATATCGTGAAAATCCATTTGGATGATTTCATAGTACCCTCGACTTATCCGTCTGACAACCTGGCTATTCCTTCAACACCAATACCGGCTCTGAATATCGGCATCATTCAAAAGATAAAAAAGGGAATTTTCAAGAAGATTTTGAAGCGCGTTTTGATGCCGGATGGCGGATTTTGGAAGCAGAAATGGATATCGAACACCCACGCGCATCCGGTATCCGATATTCGGATTGCATTTTTTGCAACTTTTGTGATATTTTGCCTTTGATTCCGAAAAGGCGTGCTCTAAATTCGCTCGATTGTAAAAAATACAATTTATTAACCGGGTTTGATGGAGGAGATTTATGCACTTACAAGAATTCGACCGGCTGGTGCAGGTGATGAAGCGCCTGCGCAAAGAGTGCCCCTGGGACCGGGAGCAGACCCCGGAGAGCCTGCGCCAGTATATTTTAGAAGAAGCGTACGAGACCATCGAGGCCATCGACGCGCAGGACTGGAAAGAACTGAAAAAGGAGTTGGGCGATTTGCTGCTGCAAGTCATTTTCCAGGCTGAAATTGCCGAAGAGGAAGGGCGTTTTACCCTCCCGGAAGTGATCGAGCACATCAATAATAAATTGATCCAACGCCACCCCCACGTGTTTGGCGATGTGAAGGTGAAAGACGCCCGGGAGGTGAAAAACAACTGGGAGCAGATCAAGGTCAAATCCGAGCAGCGCAAATCCATCCTCCAGGGGGTTCCCCGCAACTTTTCCGCCCTGCTGCGCGCCCAGCGCATCCAGGACAAGGCCTCCCAGGTGGGCTTCGACTGGGAGAATCCCGGCCAGGTGCTGGAAAAAATTGGCGAAGAAGTGGACGAGTTACAGCAAAGCAGCGCCCCGGAAGCGATCGAAGAAGAGATCGGCGACCTGCTCTTTTCGCTGGTAAATCTGTGCCGTTTTTACAAGGTGAGCGCGGAAGACGCGCTGCGCAAAACCACCAACAAATTCATTTCCCGCTTTGAATATATCGAACGGAAGTTAGAAGAGCGCAACCAGGATATCCACCAGGCGACTTTGCAGGAGATGGACCAGTTGTGGGAAGAGGCTAAAACGCTCCACCGCACTCCGGCAGAAGCTCCCAAACCCCTCGCCGCCGGCCCCGGCAACTCCCTGGAAGAGAAAATGGAGCGGTTCTCCGCGGAAATCGTCAATTACCTCGACCTGCCGAGATTCTGGCCGTTTTTAGCCGGGTTTTTCAAAGAAGCCTTTGCGGCCGGCGATTTCGCAGCGCTTATTTCCCGGTTTGACATTCGCCCCTACCAGGTGGATTACCTGGAAGGTTTTCCCGGGAAAGATATTCGTTCCTTGGTTGCCGGGGAGCATTCGCCCCTGATCGAGAAGATGGAAAACGAGCGCCGGATCGTGAGCCGGGCGGACCTTCCCGCGGACAGTGTTTTGCGTAAAATGATGGAACCGCTGGGAATTGACCTGGCCATCCCGGTGGCGAAGCAAAAAGAGTTGTTGGCTATAATCCTGTTGGGCGGCGCAGCCCAGACCGTCCCCCCTTCCCGCCGGCGGTTACACTCCCTTAAATTGGTGAGCTCCCAGGTCGCCATAGCGTTGGACAATATTCGCAGCATTCAAAATATGGTGCAGAGCCAAAAAATGGCCGGTTTGGGGATGTTAGCTTCCCAACTGGCGCATGACTTCCGCTCCTTCATCGCCCTGGCCAAAACCCTGAACAAGGGGAATGAACGCTTCGCCAAACACGCCGGCTACATGGAAAAAATGGTGCAGGACTTGCTGAATTACGCCCGGCCGCAGGAGCTCAAGCTGGCGGCGGTCAATATCAACGACCTGCTTGACATGAGCCTGGAGTTGCTCCACGCGCCTGCGGAAGTTCACATCGAAAAGCACTATGCCCCGGAGCTGCCCAAATTGAACCTGGATGTTACCCAGATGCGCCGGGCGCTCCTCAACCTGCTGCAAAACAGCGTCCGCGCCCTGCGCACCCACCCCAACGGGCGGATTAAAATTACCACCAAAGAACTTCGCCCGCTTTCCCGTTTCCGGCGTAATCCCTGGGTTTACATCGAAATATTAGATGAAGGCATCGGAATCCCGGAAGAATACTTAGAGCGCATTTTCGATCCCTTTTTCACCACCCACAAAAACGAAGGCGGAAACGGGCTGGGGCTGGCCATCGTGAAGCAGACCGTTACCCGCCATTCCGGCTTCATCGACGTGGCCAGCAAGCCGGGCAAGGGAACGGTTTTTAATATCCGGCTGCCACTGCAAATGGGGTAAGAATCAAGAGACAAGAGACAAGAATCAAGAGACAAGAGCCTGGAGTTTGGTTCTCAAAATTTTCTTCAACGACTGCAAACAGGAATACCGCAATGGCTCCGAACAACAAGATTTTGATTGTTGAAGATACCGAGATGTGGAGTGAAAACTTCCGAAACTGGATCGGAAACTATTACGACATCAAAGTAGCCGGCGAAAAAATCGAGGCCCTGGCGCTGTGCAACTCCTTTGGGCCGGATTTGATCATTCTCGACCTGGGGCTTCCGCAAATTTCCGATGGCCTGGGCCTGTTAGACGACCTGGTGCGGAGAGGGCAGGATTATCAAATCATCGTGGTCACTTCTTATGAAGAGCACCAGTACGCCCTGGAAGCGCAGCGACGGGGCGCATACTCTTACTTTTCCAAAGGCGACGACACCCTGGAGGAAGAGTTGCCGAACTTGATCAAGCAGGCGCTCAAAATGCAGCAGTTGGAGCGGGAGAATAAAGAGCTGCGCTCCAAATTAGAGCAGAATATCCGTTTTGACAATATTGTGGCAGTCAGCAAGCAGATGCAGCAGGTGCTGGCCACTATCGAGACCATCAAGAACAGCGTGGAACCAGTGTTGATCACCGGGGAATCGGGGGTGGGCAAGGAGGTCATTGCCCGGCATATTTTCAAACAAAGCACCCGCTTGAATGGCAATTTTATTGCGATCAATTGCGGGGCGTTGCCGGCCAACTTACTGGAAAGTGAATTATTCGGATATGAAAAGGGGGCCTTTACCGGGGCAGTCAAGACCACCCGCGGCAAAATCGAGCTGGCCGATGAAGGAACCCTCTTTTTGGATGAAATCGGCGATATGCCCCCGGAGCTGCAAGTCAAATTGCTGCGGGTGCTGGAGAGCAAGCAATTCTTCCGGCTGGGGGGAGAAAAAGAAATTTCCGTGAACTTCCGCCTGATTTCCGCTACCAACCAGCCCCTGGCGGAATTGATCAAGGGGGATAAATTCCGGGAAGATCTGTTCTACCGGATCAACGTGATCCCGATCCACATCCCCGCGCTGCGCGAGCGCCCGGACGATATTCCGGCGATGATCGACCATTTTGCCGAGAAATTCTGCCGGGAGAATGATCTTCCCAAGCCCAAATTCAAGAACCGGCTGATCGCGTTTTTATCACACCTGCCCTGGGAGGGCAATTCCCGGGAACTGGAAAATACCGTGAAGAGACTGATCCTCACCAATCCGCAGCAAGTGGATATGGAGAACCTGCCCCCGGATATTTTAGAAGAAACCGACAATTTTTTAGATAAAGCCCTGGCCAACGAGTTGAGCCTGGAAGTAGTGTCGCGGATTTACGTGAAAATGGTGTTAGAGCAGAAAAAGGGCAATAAAAAAGAGGCCTGCAAGCTGTTAGACATCAACTACCGCACTTTGATGAGTAAGCTGGGGTGAAGGGCGGTTTTCAGTTTCGGCGCGCCGCCTTCATTTCCCTTTTCAATGGCGGGTTATTTGAGGGATGGGTGGGTTTGGCAATAATAATTTGCCCCTGAAGCCCCTCCTTTCCCCCAGGAAAATTGCAAAATATGCAATCGCCATTCTCCTGAGAGGATGTTTTTCGATCTACCATTCTCTCGACGGAGTATTTTTCATCGCCCGGTTATTAAAAAACACCACCGGGCAGCAGTTCTGCGCATTTTTCCCCCTTTCCACCTCCCATTCCATCCTTTTTTGCCAACCGATAAATTGTATTTCCTGCAATCAGAATCGAACACCGAATTGTATTTTTTACAACACCAAATCTATATATAGACATTAAATAATTATGTATAATGGGTTTATATATTTTTATTTGTTTATATAATTAATTTTACTCATCTTATAGCGAATGTTTTTCTGGCACGATACTTGAAATCTATATGAACATCTGTAGATTTGATATTTGGGATGGTCAAAGACGTGAGCCTGTTGAGTATAGAGCGAGTGGAAACAAAAATGCGGGAGCAAGCACAAGTGTTGTCAGGAACACATCAGCGGCGCCAACCTAGCCAGGAAAGTGGCCATCACCAAGCAGACCTCAGAAATGCAATTCAAAGAACAGCCTCATTTTTTATCTTCCGTTATTCAAGCACAACCCTTATCGAAACTCATACACTTACCGGAGGAAATATCGCATGAAAGTATTAGTGTTCGAAACCAGCAAAGACCGCGCAAAGTTGATCAGCGATTTACTGGATGATTATCGCTACAAAATCCATATCAATTACGAAGGGAATGAAGTTCTTAACAATGTTCAGGAAGTCAAACCCTCCCTGATCATTGTCAATGCCAGCGTGCGCCCGGATTCCGGCGTGGGCATCGTGGATAAGATCAAGAGCGATCCCCGCTACTCCAAAATCCCGATGATCCTCATCTCCAATTTTAACTCCACGGAACTGACCGCAAAGA
This sequence comes from uncultured Calditrichaceae bacterium, assembly GCA_964522165.1. Classification (GTDB taxonomy): domain Bacteria; phylum Calditrichota; class Calditrichia; order RBG-13-44-9; family J075; genus JABWBP01. The sequence goes on along the minus strand of CAZFVV010000021.1, from coordinate 25,630 downwards.
TCAAGAAATATGCCAACGTCGATTACCTGGTGGAGCCGTTCAAAATCAAAAATTTCCGGCACATCGTCGAGCGCTGGATTAACTTTCGAAGCCTCTATGTAAATTAACCGGTTTCCGTTCTTGAAAAGGCTTTGAGATTTTTAGACCAGGTTGGTTGCGTTAAACAGGAAGGACCCAAAACAGGCGAGAGCCTTCATGGTTGAGTCGATCTCACAAGGAAGTGGCATTTTGCTGGGGCAGCTACACCTCTGCCTGATCATCCTGGCGTTTGTTTTGCTCCGGTTCTTTGCCTACATAAACAAATCGCTGGAGTAAAGGAATAAATTTAGTCCAGCGAGATCCGGGCAGGGCATCGTTTTCCAGAATCCGGCAAAGAGCGTTGGCGTTCGCGTCCAGCAGGATCAAATGCTGCAAAACGACCGCTTCTAAGGTCATCGGTGAAAGCAAGACGCCTTCAGCGGGGTCCCCGGGGTGGCTAAGAAGAAGATGCAACAATTGATCCTTTAATTCCCCCGGAAAATCCCCGCACTGCTCGATGCGGCGATTGACCATCTCGAACCCCGGCGCAATATAACCGAGCAATCGCCCCTGGTCGGAAAAGTCGATAAATCCTTCCAGGGAATATTCCTTCACCTTCCCCACCCCGTGGCAAATTATCCCGCTTTTGAGCAGATCTAAATTCAATGAAGGATAGTGGCCTTTCATCCCCTCCGCCAGGTCCAGCATTGCCACCACGTGCTCCAACATGCCGGAGAGATAATTGTGGTGCCACAGTTTTCCCGCCGGAGACATGCAATAAGCTTCTTTGAAATCCCGATCCTCGAACAACAGTGTAAGTAATTTTGCCAGGTGCGCATTCCGGATAGATTGAAGATGCGTATCGAACTGTCTTTTCAACTCGTTCACCTCTTTGGGAGTGTGGGGCAGCAATTCGTCGAGGTCCACTCCATCTTCGCGGGTAGCCAAACGGATTTTCTGGATTTTCAGCTCCCGGTCATCCTGAAATGCCTGCACCAGAGCTTTTACCTTGACCACGTTGCCGGCCTCATAAGCCCGGGCATACTCCAGGGGCTTTTCCCAGATTCGCGCCTTCAGCCGCCCGCTATGATCCCCTAATTCCAGTACCAGGTAGGGCTCCCCGCCCTGTTTATACTTGATCTCCTTTTTCCGAAGCACACAAAAGCCGGTGAAAGATTGGCCCGGGGCAAGGCTCTTAATTCCGGGATTTTTCGAGTGATTCTTCATGGGGACATTCATATATTGATTTGAACTTTTTAGACGGGAAAATCAATATGAGAATCGGCGTTATATCCGACACTCACAATTATCTCAACCCCGCTGTCTTAAGGCATTTTGCGGAGGTAGATTTGATCCTTCACGCCGGAGATATCAACTCGGCGGCAATACTCCGGGCGCTGGAGGCAAAGGCGCCCGTGAAGGCGGTCAGGGGAAACTGCGATACCCGCGAACCGGTCAGCAGCTTACCGGAACAGCTTCGCCTGAAACTCGAAAATACAGACTTCCTGATGGTCCATGACGTGGGGAATATCAACCGCTTTCGCGAGCGTTTGATACAGAGTGATTTTCCCCCTCCCGGCGTGGTGGTATATGGACATACTCACCAGGCATTCTACCATCAAATTAATGGAATTCTATTTATCAATCCCGGGAGCGCCGCCAACTCCCGGGATCATCGCAAGCCTTCGGTGATGATTTTGGAAATCGATCCTTCCCAAATCACCTCCCATCGCCTGATCGAATTGTGAATCTGCCCCCTCCAAACCCGCAACTTGCTCAGGAATAGATCTTCTTTTCGTTGCACTGGCAAACTTTGATGTTTTGGGTCGCGTACTTCCAGGTCTTAGAGGTTTCGGAATAGTAAGATTCCACCTTTTTGACCAGGGAATAAGCATTCCCGCATACCGGGCAGAGCAGAACGCCCTTTTTTTTCCCTTTTTGCGCAAAATCCGGTTTTTTAGCCATATATTAATCTCCTTTAATTTGATTGATTTCTACATTTCGAAAAATTTCGATGCTGCTATGGGCGGCTCGCTCCGAAGCTGCCAGCGCCTTGTGAACGTTCTCCAACAATTCCGAATCGCCCTGGCCCGCCCCCGGGAACTGCACCATTCCTGAATGCACAACCACTTTTTCTACCAGGCCGCCCATCCAGGGGGTCTTTTGAATTAAAGCGTTCAAAACCGTTTGAAACTCCGCCGCGGTTTCCTGGCAGAGTTTTTCCGGCCACAAAACTGCCAGATGGTCTTGATCGAGCCGGAAAATATAATTTATGGAATTCAATAAAGGCAATACAAAAGACACAAACTCCGGCATCAGCCGGTCCGCAATATCCGCCTCTAATGTTCCCCCGGTGGTGCGAACCTTTAAAAGCTGCAACACGAATTTTTTGCGGAATTCGCCGGAGCGGTCGATCTCCTTGTTCAATTCTACCATGAAGGCCCGCCGGTTGCCCAGGCGGGTTTTCGGATCAATCAAATTTTGTTCTTCTAACGTGAAGATCAACTGCACCTTATCCAAAAACGCGGCAATTTGATAAGCCATGGTCTCCAGGATCTGTTTATGCTCCTCGGTGAATGCGTTGGGTTTCACGCTTTCCAGGGAGAGCACCAGGTCCGCCACGTCATTGCGGATTACCGGCACTGCCAGCAGGGATTTGAATTCCCGGGCGGGTTGTTCCTGCAAAAAGAACCGGGGAATATAGTTTTCTTTTGCAGCAAAATCGTCCACCAAAAGGGCCTGTTTTTTTCGCAGCACCCACCCGATCAACCCCTCATGGTCGGGAAACTCCTGGCCTACCGCCAACGAAGCCGCCGCGCCGGACAGGTAAATGATCCGCCCGGTGTTTTGGCTGGTTCGCTCGGAAACGATCATTCGATCCGCCTCCAATACCGTTTTCAGAGAACGGTTGAGATAGGGCCACAAGGCCGCGGCGGTTTGAATGGGCAAAATTCCCTTGCTGAAATCATAAAGCAGGCGAGTGGTCCAATTCTCGGTTTCATACTCATATAGCTTGTTGCTGCACGCCAGCTGGATGGCCATCACCCGGCTGAAGTTGTTCAAAATTGCCAGATCGTCTTCGCCAAAGCTCCCTTCAACCTCGGAATCCACGCACAACACACCTACGAGCAGGTCTTTATAATACAGCGGGACGCCGGCAAAAGCCCGGGCCGGTATCTTCGAGGTCGCATAATAAGGCAGTAACACCTCGCTGTCCGGCAAATGATTTTCCAAAAGCGGTTTTTTATCTTTCAGAATAAACGCTAACAGCCCCTGGTTGAGGTCTAAAAAAGATTCCCTGGTGAAATGGGCTTCGAAATCGGTGAGTTTATGGCGGATATAGAACTGCTTTTTGTAAAAATTGACCATCAACAGCACCACCGTGTTGCACACCATGGTCTGTTTAATGAGCGGGAAAACCGTTTCCAGGAACAGCCTGAAGTATTCTTCGACGTTTTGCGAAGAGCGGATTTTTAGAGAATCCTCGGCATTGTCGGAGACCGCCAATCTCTCCGGCTGCGACTCCTCTACAACCTCTCTGTCCTCTTCTGCAAATGCAAAAATAACCCGGGAATACAAAAAAACTCCCCCCAACAGAATAAACAAAAATAACAGCTTGATTCCGATGAATACGGGGGAGTTGGGCAAAAAACCGATCAGGAAAACAACAAATAGAGAAACGGCCGCAATAACCAAAAGTAATTGTTGTTTGCTCAAACCATTCACTCAATCAGGAGTTTTGATATATGGCTGCCCTCACAGGCTTATCCTAAATCGGTTTTCAATATACAAAAAAGATTTGGATTTTGTATAGGGAAATTCTATTTGTTATTTCCCTGCTTATTAATCAGGTGAATACTGTCATTCAGGTTCTTCAAGGTTTTTTTCTGAACCGAGTCCGGCAGTACGTTTGCAGGCCGAGTTATTGCCGGCTGGGAATCATTTTCCGGCAGCGATTCCGCCGCGGATGGCAATGCCGGCTGGGGGTTGCCTGCCTGATTCTCCGGCTTGTCATCTCCCATGAGCGTGGGCGTTAAGCTGGATTTTTGAGCGGGCCGAAGATTGACTTCCCGGGGAGTGTCACTGAAAAAGAAGAAAACTGAAAACACCGCCATCACCAGCACGAATGCAACGGCTGGCACCTTCCAGGACTGGAAATAATTTAGCGGTAATCTTTCAATGCGGCGGGTGTTTACCTGCTGAAGCCGCTGGCCGAGCTTGAATTCAAAATCCGGGGAGGTGGTAAGGCGGGAAAGCCCGGTAAGGGTATGCCGGAGATTGCGCATCCGGTGCACCGTTTCCCGGCAGCGGGGGCAGGCTGAGAGGTGGCTTTCTAAAACCTGCCGGGCATCCTGGGGTAATTCGCCTTCGATGTAGTCGGAAAAGCTCTCTTTGAATTTGTCGCAATAATTCATAGGCAACCTCGTCATTTTCGGTTATCCGTTGGTATAGGGTTCGGTTTCGAGTAAAAATTTCAAATCCTCTTGCAGCTTCAGGCGACCGCGATTCACCCGGGATTTAACCGTTCCCAGGGGAATGTTGAGAATCTGGCTGATCTCTTCATACGCAAATCCCTGCACGTCCCGCAGCAGAATGACTTCCTTGAATTTGGAGGGCAGTTTTTCAATTGCTTTTTGAATGAAGCCATCTTTGATGCTGCCATCGACTTCTTTTTCGGGGTTCCGGTTCACGTCCGGGATGTCGAAATCCCGTTCATCATTGACAAAATTGCTGACGCTGAAAACCTTACGCCGTTTACGCCGCCGTAACTCCGTCTTGGCAAGGTTGCCGGCAATCGTATAGACCCAGGTGGAAAATTTGGCTATTTCCTTGTAATAATGTTTGTTCTTGTAAACACGAAGAAACGTTTCCTGAACAATATCTTCTGCGTCGATGCGGTTGCCCACGAAACGATAGACGTAGTTTAGCAACTGATCTTTGTACCTGCGCACCAATATATCAAAGGCGTCAACGTCGCCCTGTTGAAATTGTGCGATTAGGATTTCATCAGTAACCTTTTCTTTTTCTAAGGTTCTTTTGATCATTTTTTTAAACAGTCGTTTTACCTTTAAGGATATTGAAAGTTCCAACTATGTTGCATCAGTTCAGATTAATCAACTTTAGAACCAGGGCGTCCAGCACCACCACGGGAGACATCTGGCTGGACTTCAGAACCCGATCGCTTTCCTGGATCAGGCGAACCGCCTCGCTCAGATGGTCCGGCTTCCAGCCGGGCAGCTCTTGCAAATATTCATTCAACTGCCGGGGGTAAAGCTTCAACCCCGCCTGCATCTTCCGGGTATCCGTGATGCCGCTTTGCTGGTATCCCCGGATTTTCCATAACATTATAACATGACGAAGCAGCAAAAACAAAATGGAAGTAGGGTTTTCTCCTTTTTCCAGGAGATTGTGCAGCACAAAAAGGGACTTTTCCATTTGTTTGCGCGCAATTAAGCGGGTCAATTCAAACACGTCCTGGGTTACGTACACCCCCACAATCGCTTCGATGTCTTCCGGGGTAATCTCCACCTTGTCTTTGTAGTAATTGGCTACCTGGGCGACTTCGGTGCGCAAATCGTGCATTTTATCGCCTACCAGGTACAGGAGGGTCTGGATTCCCTCCGAAGTGGCGGTTTTATGGTACCCGGCAAATTGTTGTTTGACAAATTCCTCCAATTCCGCAGCCCGCAAGGGCAAAACGTTGACGCAGCGGGTGGCTTGCTGCAGGGAGCGGTATTTTACCTGGGAGATGGAGTCGATCCGGGCAATCAGGATCAGGCAAATGTTCGGATCCGGGCGTTGAAGATATTTCAGTAATTTGTCCATGTTCGGGTTGCGCAAATTTTGGAAATCTTTATAAACGATCACTTTTTTAGCGGAGAACAGCCCCGACCCGGCGGTGAGGGCAAGCAGGTCGTCCAGGGAGTGGTCCGGGGCATAGCGCAGAAAATAATTGATCTCTTTCTCCACGGAGCCGAGAAATTTCACGCCGATCTGCTCCACCAGGGAATCGATCAGGTAAGTTTCATCGCCATAGATAAAATAGGCCGGATCTACCTGCCCCTTTTTAAGGGAATCCACAATCTGCCGGTAGTAATAGACCGCTCCTTTTTCTACACTACTCATCGCTGCCGCCTCGCGCCTCTCTTTTTTCTCGCCGGTAGGCCCGGTTCACAAAATAGGCCAGCCCGCCCCAGATCGTTCCCAGGGTCAACACCATCATTACGATTGCAGAACTTTCCAGCATCTTACCGGCCCTCCCGGTTAACCCAACGATATAGCATTTTATTAAACAAGACCAGCGCCAGCAATAACAATCCCCACTGGAAAAAACAGGTTCCCAAACTAAAGGGGCTAAGCGGGTTCCACCACATTTGGGCGTCCCACTCGCGGTTGAACCACCACACCAGCAGCGCCAGCGCTTCCAGGGGGATCAAATACTTCATAACCCCGTCGAACCAGGCGCCGATATGCAAATCATTATATTCCGCGACCAAAAATTTCTCTCGAAATCTCTTTACCCCGTTCTTGATCACGCCAAACGCAAAGAAAGACCCGCTGAGGATCAGCCCCAATCCCCACACCCAGTCCTGGTTCTTGAAAAACTTAAGAGAAAGTGCGGAAGGAATTCCCAATAACGCTGTAACTATGATTACAATCGGCAGGGATTTTTGGCGGCGAATCCCGAAATCCATGAATGTCCGGGCGGCCAGCTCCAGCATCGCGACCAGGGAACTCAACGCCGCAAAAAAGAGCGCCAGAAAGAACAACGCGGACATGATCTGCCCCCCGGGAAGTTTTTCAAAAAGCTGGGGAATGAAAATAAAACTCAACCCTTCGTTGCCTTCTTTGAGAATATCCAGGGGAGCGCGGCCAATCGCCGGCGCCAGGGAAAATACCGCCGGGATGATTGCCAGCCCGGCGAACAGGGAGGCGGAATTGTTTCCGAAACCGGTGATAAATGCGTTCAAGGTAACATCTTCCCGCTGCCGGGCATAAACAGCGTAGGTCAACACCAGCCCCCAGCCCGCCCCGGTGGACCAGGCGGATTGGGAGAGCGCCTCCAGCCACATCTTGTAATCGAAAATATTGGCATGATGAAATCCGAAAAAGTAGTTCAGCCCTTCCGCCGCATTGGGCAGGGTCAAGGAACGCGCCGCCCCGATCACCAACAACACGAACAAGGCCGGCAGCAGAATGCGGTTAGCTCTCTCGATCCCGTTCACGATTCCCCGGTAAATGATCACCCCGGCAACTCCCAGGGCCAGGAGATGAAAGAGAATCGGCTGGTATCCCGAAGCGATAAAGGATTCCCAAAACTGCTGGTGATTTGCGCCGGCGAGATCCCCAACCGCGGCGGCGGTAAAGTACTTCAGCGCCCATCCGGTCACCACGGAGTAATAGAACATGATGGCGCTGGTGCACAGGCACACGAAGCCGCCCATCCAGGTATAATTTTTTCCTAAAAATGCGGCAAAAGCCCCAATCGGCCCCTTGCGGGTTTCTTTCCCCAGGGAAAATTCCACCATCAGCAGGGGGATCGACCAGAGAATTAAAAAGATCGCCCAGGGAATTAGAAACGCGCCGCCATACTGGCCGGCCAGGCGGGGAAAGCGCCAGATATTGCCCGCCCCGATGGCCATGCCCAGGGTTGCCAGCAGCAAGGCCCAGCGGCTGGTAAATTGCTCTTTTTTCTCCATAGAACGTTTTGCTTGTGATTGCAGGTATCGAAACTCCCCTTCCCCTTCTCCGGAAATATTCCCTGTTGATCCGCAGACGCGCTCATGTTATTTTGACCATTCAACCCCTCCCGCAACCGCCGCCGGAAAACCGGGAAGGGATTTTAACGATTCGGCGCGACATTAACAATAAAAAAGCTTGAGTACTATAATCAAGGAGATAAAAATGCAATCTTCCGTGCACGGAATCCACCACGTCACCGCCATTGCCGGGGATCCCCGGGAAAACCTGGACTTTTACGTGGGAGTGTTAGGAATGCGCCTGGTGAAGAAAAGCGTCAACCAGGACGCCCCGGACACCTACCATTTGTTTTACGCCGATGGCGCCGGCACTCCCGGCAGCGATCTCACCTTCTTCCCCTGGCCGGATATGGGACCGGGGCGGTTGGGAATCGGTTTAACCGTGGAGGTTCCCTTTGCCGTTCCGCCGGGGAGCCTGGAATATTGGAAAAAACGATTCGATGATAAAGGGGTAAAGTACGGTGAAATAGAAATTCGCTTTGGCGAAACAACTTTGCCGTTTCGCGATCCCCATGGCCTGCAACTGGCGCTGGTGGAAACCGCGGACCCGCGGCAGTTTACGCCCTGGGAGAAAAGCTCGGTTCCGGCGGCGCAGCAGTTGCGGGGGATGCACGCGGTGCGATTATGGGAGCGCCATCTTGCCCCCACCGAGGCGCTGCTCACCGAGCGCATGGGTTTTACGCTCATCGGAACGGAAAACGGCTGGAATCGCTATGGAGCGGACGGGGGCGGCTCCGGCAACATCGTCGAGGTGAAGGAGTTGCCCGGCGAGCAGCGCGGCCGCTGGGGAACCGGCTGCGTGCACCACGTGGCCTGGCGCGTGAAGGATTCCGAGGAAGAAATGGCCCTGCGCGGGGTCATCGAACGCGCCGGTTTGCAGCCCACCCCGCAAATCGACCGCTTCTGGTTCAAATCGGTTTACTTCAAGGAGCCGGGGGGAGTGCTCTTTGAATTGGCCACCGACGGCCCCGGCTTCGACCGCGACGAGGATATGGAACATTTGGGCGAACGATTGATCCTGCCGCCCTGGCTGGAGCCGCATCGCAAAGAGATCGAGGCGGCGCTGCCGCGGTTGGAGATGCCGGGTGAAGGCACGTAAGGTGAGAAAGTGCGCCTTTCTTGCCCGCTCCTAAAATTCAGGAAAATCAGTCAGACTTATAAGAACGGAAAGTTTTTTTCTGTGATCGACAGCCCGGTTTACCGGGGAAGAATGGTTTATAATACTCTATTTATGAAAATGGAGTATTATGATGAAATTCATATATGGATGTTTGAGTTTAGCAGGCTTATTCATGGCGATATTTTCCCCGCTTTTCGGGCAGGTGGGAGGAATTTCCGGCAAAGTCGTTTATGCAAAAGGCGGGGTGATCAAAGCCCACGTTCTTGGCGATGATAAAAACTATATCGAATTGGGCAGCGGCGAGTTTGCCCGCTGGAGCCCGGACGGGCAAAAAGTTGCCGTGAAAAACGGGAACATAATTTATGTGGTGAATGCGGATGGTTCCGGCAAAGTCGAATTGGCCGCGGACGCAGAAGGCGATAAGAACTGCTCCCTGGAATTCCATACCAACGGGAAGGAAGTTCTTTACATCCATAATCGCCGGATAATGGCGGTGAACATCGCCACGAAAGAAAAGCGAATTTTCGTTGATTTCGTCAAATGCAGCGGGGAGATCGGCGTCGCTGCGGATAAAAACCGGGTGGTATGTCGCGACGGCCATATCCTGCGCGCCATTAATCTCGATTCCAGGAATCACACCGTTTTCCATAAAGATAACTGCTCCGCGGCGATTTCCCCGGATGGCAATTTAGTAACGCACAACGACAATGGCGTCCCCCACCATCTCAACGTTTATATCAGAAAGCTGAATTCTTCCGGCACGCAAACGAAGCCATATACGCGCGTATCACATCGCGTGATGCCGGGAGAGATCATGGGCGATAACCACCACTGGTCGAACCACAACGACTGGATTACCTGCGAGGGTGATAAAAACCGCAACGGCGTTCCCTATATGATCAATATTGCCACCCAAAAGGGCTATGTAATGGTAAACGTGGAGGGGACGAAGTATCCGGATTTGTGGGTGGATAGTTCTGGCCAGGGTCTCCGTTAAAGCCCCACAAAAGACTCAAAATTGTCCCGATTGATGAGCGTGGTTTTTCCCACCTGCCGCGCTCCATAAACAAGTACTGCCTTGCCTTTGAAGAAACACGCCTCAATTCTCTCCTGAAGCAATCTCTTTATCATACTATTCTCCCCATTGTGCTCAATCAGGATATTATACTCTCCCAAATTAAGACATTTGGGATAATAATTCTACTTTAAGACTTTGATATACTGACTCACAATTGCGATCCCTCTGTAGCCCTGAACATCCCCCCTGCCCCCCTTCAAAGGGGGGATTCCGGCGTGCGCAGCTTAAATTTCCCCCCTTTGAAGGGGGGCAAGGGGGGATGTCAAGAGCTTGATAAGTCTTCACTTTTGCTCTTTTTCCTCAAAGTCTTAAAGTAGAAATAAGCAACTGAAATTTAATGGTCTCTCCTCCCACGCAGAAGATTCCCGTTGCCACGCTCCACCTTACCCGGAGACCCTGGCCGGCGCGCCGGCTCAGAAAAACGCCCGCACTTCCGCCTTGCCCAAATGCAAGGTTCGCAAGGCGGCGGCGTCTTTTCGACCGCTATAATTGGCGCTGATGGTAATATTCCCGCTGATAAAGTACTCGAACCGCGCCCCCCACAGCCAGGAGTTGCCCGGCTTCTTGCCCTTCCCCATCTCGAAAGGGATCGGGCGGTTGGCAGGGTTCTCGGTTGTTTCCACCTGCAAAAAAGTGAGGTTGGCGGTAGCCCGCGCCCGCCCGCGCAAAGCGTAAGAAATTTGCGGCCCCACGTCCCAGAAATTCACTCCCAACGGGCTTTGCGGGTTGCGGTCCTGCTCCCATCCCCGTTCCACCGCCAGCTCGAATTGCCAGTTGATGCTCGGCCGCCAGTTGAAGCGGGTTAGCAACGCCTGGCCGAGAATATTCAAATTCCGCGAAGGCGCGGAGCTGACCCAACGTTTGGTCAAATTATTCTGATACCCCGCGGTCGCGTTCAGCTTGCGATTGAAAAACCGCCGCCGGTATTCCAGCAGGCGTTCCGTGATGATGCGGGTCTCGTTGTTCGTGGGATCCAGGTACTGGTTGGAAAGATTATCCCGGTAACGCAGCCGCCCTAACACTCCCCAATCGGGGTTACGCTCGTTGTAATATAAATCCTGGTTGACGATATAGGCTCCCCGCAACGTGCTCGCCACGTTATGCAGCTTGCCTAAATTCAATAAATAAACATCCCAGAAATCCTGCGTGCGACTCTGTTCTTCGATTTTCAAGTAGGTGAGAAAAGAGAGACTGTTCAGGAACGCATTGAAATCGCGAAGCTTTTTTTTCGGCTGGCCGGGGCGGTACTGCACCTGCAACCCGGTTTCCAGCCGGATAACGCTCTCAAAATCGTTGGCAGGAATATTGACCAGGATAAAATTGCCCTGGGGATCGGGCACGTATTCGTTCAGGGTGGAATCGTAGCGGAAATTGCCCCGGTTCTCGCCCACGTCGAGGTAGCGCTGTTCCAGCAGGGCTTGCAGCTCGCTGGCGACCTTATAGTCCCAGCGGGTGGTAAGACTGCCCCCGGGGGTGCGGTGGTGCAATTCGATATTGGCGATGTGGCTCTGGCGATCCTGCCAGGTGGTATCCTGGAACTGCGCGTCGGGCTGGTACAACGGAACGCTATCCGCGGGAAGCTGCTCGAAGAAATCGGTAAAATCCTTATCCCGCAGGGCAAAGGAAAATTGCCCGCGCAGGTTTCCTTCCGGGGGAAGGGCGCCCTGAAGGCTGTAAGTGCGGGTGGCGGCCTGCTCCAGGGTCTGGCCGGGGGCGTGGGGATCGTACAAAAAGTCGCTGCGATACTGGTAATTTAGCTGCCAGTCGATGGCCAGCAGGCGGCGCAGGTCCAGCCCGGCGCGGTGGTCCCGGAACACAAAGCCAGTTATCTGCCCATCCGCGGCATTCTCTACCTGGCGGTCTTCGGATTTGAACCCGTAGCGCGGGGTCAATTTCCCGATATTTTTCGATACCGCGGCGCTCTGCCGCAGCCAGTCGCTTTGATCGATTTCGCTGCGGCTGTCCACCATTTCCAGGCCCAGCCCGATCTCCGGCCAAAACGATTTCTGAAATACCTGCACTTTGCCGGATTGCCGCCAGGAGGAGATTCCCAGGCCCTTGTCGAGGCTCCCGGCGTTCCCCTCGAAACGAAGATATTGGTTGGGCTGATAGGCTCCGGAAACTTCCAGGCTGTTCTCCCGGTTGGTTAAATTGCTCTCTCCTAAGTTCCACTTATAGGCGTATTCCGGTTGGAGCGGGCGGTCCAGCGGCGCAAAGGTCTCTTCCTGGCGCACCCAGCGGGCATCTAAGCGCAGGCTGCCGAGGCTGGTTCCCAACAGCCGCAGGGTGGAATCCTGCAAAGTGGTGGCCATTTGCAAGGCCCCGCCGCGATTGTTCTCATCGTCCATGGCGGAGAAAATATTTTGATCGAAATCGCTTCCGGCAAACTCTCCCCGCACCGACCAGCCCCGGGAAATGTTTACGCCCACGCTCAGATCGAGGAATTTTTTGTCCCCCGCCAGGGGGATTAAGCGCACCGGCAGGTAATCCCCCTTCCCCGGGCCCACAAACCGGAAAACCCCTAAACTCTCCCGCGCGTACTGGCCGTTGCCCGCTCCCACCCCGCTGAAGCGCACCCGGTAATCGCCGTTGCCCGATCCCACGTATTTGTAGTAAACCCGGATGGTATCATTTCCCGCCGCCACCAGGGTATCCGCTTGCAAATAGTCCCCCGTCAGGCTGTCGGGAGTTGCCCCGCTGACCGTAGCTTGCAAAGGATCGTCTCCCGCTGCGGCCAGGGCTTCTTTTTCGAAATCTTCCAGGGGAGTATTGTCTTCTAAGAGGTTATTGGTATCGTCCCACTCCCGGAATAAACGCACGTCATAGCTCACCCGGTCGGCGAGGTCCGCGGCGGCCGAGGAAACCCCTACCAGGTTCCGCCCATAGCGCTGGAAGGTGTTGGTGTATTCGAAATCCGTTTCGATGCGGTTCTCGGAAGTGATGAGGCGCTTGTTGGTGAAGGTGATTTGCGCCAGCCCGTAATCGATGATGTAATCATTATTCTGTCCCCGCACCTGCAAAACTCCGTCCACGTACACTCGCTCGGTGCCCGCCAGCACGATGATCTCCCGCTCCCCGTTGCGCCCGGTCAACAGGTAGGGACCCTGGAATCCTTCCTGGGCCAGAAAGCGGTTGGAGTGAAAAATTCCCCGGGAAGTTCCGTAGGTCGCCTGCTGCCGGGTAGCTTTGAAATTGTTCTCCACGGTGATGCCCTGGAGCTTGCGCTGCAAATTTCCGAACAGGGATTGGCCGTAGATCAGGTTGTAATCTCCCAGGGTGCCGCCCAAATATGGACTGGTGATCTTTACAAACACTTTATCCACTTCCTCCAGGCTCTGGGTGGTACCCTCCGGCTGGATGGGGGTGCTCTGGTCGGTGAGGGCGGCCACTAATTCCACGTCCGGGGTGATTTTGCCGGAAAGCTGCAAATTCAGGCCGGAATTGAGGGTGAGATCCTGGTTGTTGCCGATCTCGATCCCGCGCACGATGCTGCCGCTTTTTTGCAGGTTGGCCTGGTAACTGTCGATCTCCTCCAAAAATTTGGGTTTCACGGCCCGCGCGGCAATTTCTCCTTTCTGCGAGGCGGCGGTATCCTCCTCGGCGATTTCCTGCAATTCCCGGTGGTAATAGTCGGCGATCAGGGGAAAGGGATACTTGCGGTAGATGATCAGCAAAGCGCCGGCGGCGGGCAGCTCCCTCAGTAGCTGCACCTCACCCTGGCGGTAGTCGATGCGATAATCGACGTTGGGCAGCAGCCGGGGGGAGAGCCTCCCCTCCGGAAGAACTTTCAGGTAGATTTTTTCGCTGTTGGGAATGAGAAAGGCGTGGGGCAGCCGGAACGGTTTCAGGAACGAATCGGCGGCTACTTCCACGGTATCCTGGGGAAGATCCTGCAGGATTTTCGGCAGCGGTTGTTCCTGGGCGAACAGGAATCCTCTCCCGCCCAGGAGTAAAAGGGCTGCCAGAATGTAGATAAAGGAGTGTTTCACTCGCCGCCAACCCGGTGTCTGTTCAATTCGCGATGCTCGATGCTGGATGATGGATGCTCGATGTTAGTAAAGACCTCAAAGGTTTTGGAAACCTTTGAGGTCTCTCCGGGACATCGAGTATCGAGAATCCAGCATCCAGCATCGAGTTCCGTTCACCCCAGCGCCACGCACAGCGCGGTCACGTTCTCCTGCTGGAAGCGCCGTTTTGCCAGAACCGCTTCCACCACCTGGTCGGCCAGGTTAGCGTTCTCCCCGGCGGACAGTATTTGCGCGATTTCCGAAGCGGACAGGCTGCGGTGCACGCCTTCGCTGCATAACAGCAGGCGGTCTCCGGGATTCAGGGAATAGGGCGTTTTGGCGGCGTCGATCTCCCGCAGGGTTCGCAATCCCAAAAAGCTGTACAGCGCCTCGCGGTCGGGATGGTTTTCCGCGTCTTCCTTTGTCATCCGGCCCTTCGCTGCTTCTTCCCGTAATTTGTTCAGATAAATATGATCGGTGGTCAACTGTGTAAGCTGCCCGTTGCGCAGCAAATACAACCGGCTGTCTCCCGCGGCGATCCAGTATAAATTTTTCTCGAAAATGAGCGCGGCGGTAAGGGTAGCGCCGAGATTATTTTCCGCCTTCAAATCTTTGGCCAGGGCTAATACGGCGTCATTGGCGGCGCGCAGGGCGCGGTGCAGCGCGGCGGGAATTTTTTCATCGGCAGATTTGGCCCGGTAAGTATTTTTGAACCCGTCCACTGCGGCGCGGCTGGCTTCCCGGGCGTGGGCATGGCCGCCCATCCCATCGGCGATTACGGCCAGGAATCCCTTCCCACCCTGCGCCGTTTCCGCTTCGGAAAATCCGAAGGCGTCCTGCTGCTCCCAATTCGACCCGGGGTGCTGGGCATGAGAAAAGAGCAATTTCCCGCCCGGCAGCACGATTTCCATTGCCGGGGCAGCAGCAGGCGCAGGCGCTTCCGCGCGCCGGCGGGGTTCGTGCGCGGGAATCTCGAAACCGGCGCTCTCCCGCTCCCGCAGGGACGGATACCCACGGAAGCGCTTTCGCAAGATTGCAATCAAAAGCCCAACCGCCAGCAGCAGCCCGGCGAGCCAAAAAATCCAGCTTACGGAGGATCCGCCGTCGCCGGTTTCTTCCGGCAGAAAATCCTCCGCTGGCGACGAAACGCGGGGGGCGGCCTGGGAAGTATCTTGCACTTCAACCGGGGCAGTGTTTCCGCCGGACGCCGCAGTTTCGGCGGGGGTTTGGGGCGACGCCGGGAGATCCCGGCTCGGTTCGGGCAGCGCAGATGATGTTGCCGGCGGCTCTTCCACCGGGGCTGGCCGGGAAAGCGGCGCGGCGGTATCCGGCGTCGTTCTGCGCAGGGTATCGCTTCCGGCCCTTGCGGAAGGCGTTACTGCGGCGGTATCCGGCTTTGCGGCTGCGCCGGCGGAAGTATCCGCTTGCTGCGGCTGCGCCGGGGCGGTTTGAAGCGTATCTTCCCGCGCGGCTGCGGAGGTGTCCGGCAGGGTTTCGCGGCTGGTATCCACGCGGGCGGAATCCGCGGAACCCGCCCCGCCGCCGCTGGTATCCGGCGGGGAAGGCGATTGTGCGGCCAGCGAACCCGCCGCGGCCAGTAACAAGGCGATCAAAATAGAAAAAATGCAATTATTCATGGGCAGACTCTTTTAATCATGTTGATTTGAACCGCGAATTGACGCTAATAAACGCCAATGGGGTGTCTTATCACCTGACCTTCCCGAAGGGGAGGGTTGGGGATGGATGAGGTTAAACGCGGCAAGGGAAACGCCCGGTACCGAAAATTCTCATGACGAAGCCGTCCCTTCGGGAAAGGTCACGTGATAGTACAGGCTTAAAATGATAACTGTGAAAAAAAGTGGCGCGCCACTGCCGGCAGCAGCAGAATGGTCAACCCCGCGCCGCTGAGCGCCCCCCACAGGTGGCCTTCGTGATCGATGTAAGAATAGCGGTTCTTCGCCGCGTAGTAGCTGATCGCCACGAAGAGGATGGCGAACAGCCAGGCCTTAATCGGAAGCACAAAAAATGCCAGCAAGGTGGTGTTGGGGTAGAACAGGATAAAGCTGAACAACACCCCGGATAACGCCCCGGAAGCGCCTAAGCTGCGGAAGTCGGGGCTGTCTTTCCGCCGGGCCACGGAAATCCCCGCGCTGATGGCCATGCTGCCGAAGTAGATAATCGCAAAGCGCCAGGAGCCTAAAATCCGCTCCAGCGCGAACCCGAAATACCAGAATACGATCATATTGAACAGCAGGTGAATGTAATTGGCATGGATGAACCCATGCGATATAAGTTGATGATACTGACCCTCGTGCGCCACCCCGTAGGGATGCAGCACCCAGGTATCAAGAATGCGCTGATTACGGCTCAACGCGTAATAGCTGATTCCTATTGTCGCCAGAAAAACGAGCGTCGCCAGGGGCGTTTCGAGCAAGTTTCCGTGCATGGTGTTGGTCTTTCTCCGGGTTTTGATGGTGACGTGAAACGTGATGCGTAACTCGTGATGCGTAATGAATGAGACAGAGGGCGTATTTCGTATTGCGTAAAAAAACGGAATACGAAATACGCCTCACGTTTCACGCATCACGCATTACGAGCTACGCATCACCCGCCGCAGCGCTTCCGCGGGATGAAGCGCGGTTCGCCCGGTTCCGTGCTGAATCTGCTGCCGGCAACTGGTTCCCGGGGCGACGATCACGGTATCCGCAGCGGCGGCGCGTACTGCCGGCAACAACCGCTGCTCCGCCATGGCCAGGGAAATCTCATAATGTTCCCGCTCGTACCCGAACGCCCCGGCCATGCCGCAGCACCCGGAATCGATTTCGCTCACTTCATAACCCGCCAGTTCTAACACCTGTTTGAGCGGTTTCGTTCCGGACAGCGCTTTTTGATGGCAGTGCCCGTGCAGCAGGGCTTTCGCTTTCCCGTCCCTGGCGACGAATTTTCCGGCCAACTCCCGCCAATGATCAGGATCGGCAAGAAACTCTTCCAACATGAAACTGTGCGCCGCTACCAACTTTGCCGCCGGATCATCCGGCAGAAGATACAAATATTCATCCCGGAAACTCAAGAGGCAACTGGGTTCCAGGCCGATGATGGGAATTCCCTTTTCGGCGAAGGGCGCCAGGGTTTGTACCGTATCCCGCGCGGCCCGGCGGGCTTCCTTCACCAGCCCTTTGGAGATCATCGGGCGCCCGCAGCATTTGTGCCCCGGCAGCAGCACCTCGTAGCCCGCCGCCTCTAACACCTCTAACGCCGCAATAGCGACGTGCGGATCGTTGTAGGTGTTGAAGGTATCGTTGAACAATACCACCTGCTTTCGCGAGGGGTCGATGCGCCGGGCGGGGCGATTTTTCCGGAACCAGGCGGCTAACGGCTGCGCCGCAAAGGCCGGCAGGGGGCGCTTTTCGCTGATGGCCAGGGCGTGGTGCAGGTATTTTCGCAGCGGAAGAAGGCGCATTTTCCAGTTGATCAGCGGTGCCCACGCCCCGCTTGCCAGCCGGCTGAGGGCGGCGATGTTGCCGAACAATCGCGCCCGCAGGGGAACCCCGTGGGCTTCGTAGTAGTGCGCCAGGAATTCAAACTTGATCTTAGCCATGTCCACCGAAGATGGGCATTCCGCCTTGCAGCCCTTGCACTCGATGCACAAATCCATCACCTGGTACATCCGTTTGCTGCTGAATTCTTGCAAAGGAAGCCGCCCGGAAAGCGCCGCGCGCAGGGCGTTGGCGCGCCCGCGGGTGGAGTGCTCCTCCTCCCGGGTGGCCATGAAGCTGGGGCACATGGTTCCGCTGCCCAGTTTGCGGCAGACCGCCGCGCCGTTGCACATTTCCACGGCGCGGTGAAAACCCTGGTCCTCCCGGAAATCCAAATGCTCCCGCACCGGCGCGACGGCATATTCCGTCCCATAGCGCAGATGCTCGATCATGGAAGGGGCATCGACGACGTTGCCGGGGTTGAGTAGGTTATGGGGATCGAAAATACCCTTTGTCTGGCGGTAGAGGGCGTACAGCTCTTTCCCGAAAAAAGATTCATTCAGCCAACTGCGGCTGCGCCCGTCGCCGTGCTCGCTGGAGAGAACCCCGCCGTATTGGCCCAACAATTCCGCGGAAAACCGGGCGATTCGCTCCATTTTCTCCAAATCTGTGGCAATTTTGGCGTTGATGAGCGGGCGCACGTGCAAGCATCCGGCGCTGGCGTGGGCGTAGTAAGTCACTTGCGCGCCTAAGCCGGCGCAAAACTCTTCGATGCGGGAGATGTATTCGGCGAGATGCTCCGGGGGCACCGCGGCGTCTTCGATGAAGGGGATCGGTTTGCGGTCGCCCTTCATGCTCATCAGCAGGCCCAGCCCGACCTTGCGCACGCCCCAGACGTTCTGCTGCTGCGCCGGGTTCAGCGCCTCTACCACGCTACAGGGGACGCGGCGCTGCCCCAGGCGGGTTTTCAGGCGTTCGATTTTGCCGCGCAGTTCCGCTTCGCTTTCTCCGTAAAATTCGGTAATCAGGATCGAGTGGGGATTTCCCTCCGCGAAGGTCGCCAGCATCCGGGCGTACGCCGGCACCCCCCGGCAGAGGGTGAGGGCAAAATTATCCAGCAGCTCGATGGCGGAGGGCTGAACCTCCAGGATGGTTGGCACCGCGGAAAGCGCTTCGTGCAGGTCTGAAAAATGCAGCAGCGCCAGGGCGGTTTGTTTGGGCGCGGGAACCAGGCTCAGGGTGATCTCGCTCATCACCGCCAGCGTGCCTTCGGCGCCGCAGATCAGTTTGGCGAGGTTGAAGCGCGAATCCTGCGGGTAGTTGAACGATACTCGGTTATCCGGGTTGGGGACAAGGCGGTCGAGGTTGTAACCCCCGGCGCGCCGCCAGTGCCGCGGGGTGCGGGCGCGAATCGTCTCGGCGTGATCATTCGTAAGTGCGGCAATTTCCCGGTAAATTTCCCCTTCCAGGCCGGGGCGGCGTTGATATTGCGCCAGCAAATCCGCCTCCAGGGGATGAAAGTGGAAGGGGCTGCCGTCGCTGAGGAATCCCCGGCACTCTAACACGTGGTCCGCGGCCATCCCGTAGAGAATGGAGTGCGCGCCGGTGGAGTTATTGCCGACGATGCCGCCCATCCCGGCGCGGTTGCTGCTGGCGGGATCGGGGCCGAACTGCAATCCGTAAGGTTTGAGGTGCGCGTTCAGATCATCCAAAATTACTCCCGGCTGCACCCGCGCCCGGCGTTCTTGCGGGTTGACTTCCAAAATTCGATCCAGATGGCGGCTGAGGTCGATCACCAGCGCCTCGTTAACGGTTTGCCCGGCCAGGCTGCTTCCCCCCACCCGGGGCAGGAGAGGAATTTTATACTGCGCGGCCAGTTCCACTGCGGCGTGGAGGTCCTCATCGGTTTGGGAGATCAGCACCCCTAAGGGCATCACCTGGTAGATGCTGGAATCGCTGCTGTAGAGGAGGCGGTCGTAGGTATCGGTGCGCAAATCACCGCTGATACGTTTTGCCAGTGCTGAGAAAAAATCGGGTAAAGCATTCGGGGTACGCATAGGTATTAGAGAAAGTATGAGGGTGTTCGGGTGTTTATGTGTTTTGGTGTTATAGCGCATGGCGGTATCAATGTACTATCACGTAGTCTTTGACAATTCCTTCGCCAGGAAGCAGAGCTTCCCCAATTGCGTTGCGATCCCGGCTTATCCGGGATCGCAACGAGTTGCCCGATACAATGCTCGTCACGATGCTCTGCATCGTGACGCCAGGGGCGGGAAGCTCTGCTTCCCATTCATCCCGGCAATTGTCAGAGACTACGTGATAAGACACGGTATCATACAAAACTGATGTTACGCAGAACCTACTCGTTCCAACGGTCTCCGTTGGAACGCTGCTTGCTGGCGCTCTACGCCGAGTTGTAACATGACGCGATGCAGAACATCACCCCTGGCGGGGGCGGAACGAGAATGTTCTGCACAACATCAGTTACTTGAACACGATAACACCAAAACACTATCATCCCCGGCTTTTGAGGTTTTCAGATAACTGCCGGGCGCACTGCCGGATGATCTCCGCCCCTTCCAAATTGCCGGTGGCGCGCTGGTAACTATCGGCCATGTTCAGGAGATTATGAACGATATGGATATTCATATCGCTGACCAGCATGTCTTTGCTCCACAGGTCGATGTGCAGGCTGTTGCGGGCTTCTTTATCCCACAAATATATTTTCATGGAAGCGCAGGGTTTTCGGCCTTGAAAATCCGCGTCGCTGGCTTCCCACTCGATGGAGCGGGGCAGGTTTTGTTCATCCACCTGGATGGTGAATTTGATCTCTTTGGTCGGCATGGGAAACTCCTCTTCGATCAACCTTCATTCCGAACATTTTTAACGGGAGACGGATTGGCCTCTCACTCCCGAAAACCGGCGGTAATTATAATACGCTGGCAGGAGAAAGGAAACGCAATTTTGTGAAAGGAGTGGGGGTAAACGCGAAACGCATTACGAAATTGAAAACGGAGAGGAACAGGGCACACTGCGATTCTGGCGCCTGCCTATTTTAAGGATGGCGAATCAGTAACGGCGGGCAGGCGTTTTTTTCGCCAGCGGGGTGATTCGCCGCCCTTCCAAAATTCCTTCCGCGTTGGGTTGCAGGGTAAGTACCCCGTTATCGCCGGGGTTACGGAGCCGCGAGAGGTAGCGCTCGTTGATCAGATCGTCGTCTGCGAAAACGTAGTCATTGAGATAATACATCTCCCCGCCGGGTTCTTGAACAGCGGCGTGGATATGGGCAGGAATGGTATTGGAGGGGTATCTTGCCGGGCGGATGGTATGGATTTCATACTCCCCGTCGGCCCCGCTGATGCACCAGCCGTGCAAACGCCCGTGCCATTTTTGAATTCCCTTTTCCCGGCCATTTTTCGAGTAATATCCATTATTATCGGTTTGGTAGGCATAGATAATCACGCCCGGCAAAGGGGTTTGGCCGTCGGCTTGCAAAAGCTGCCCTTTGATGATGATCCGGGTTCCCTTTTCCGCGCTGTCGGCAATGGCCATGATAGGGGTGAGGCGCTCCGGCATATTCACAAAACAGCAGCCGATGGGAGCGTCGGGATCGTCACAGGAGTCCGTTTGCGCGGCGACGGTTGATTGACGGGGAGCGTTTTGGGGGCTGCCGCCGGTCTGGCCGCAGGATTCCATAGTAAAAAGGGCGGCGGTTAAAAATAATATGGTTAATTTGCTCATTATCGTCCTCCGGCTATTGATCTCAAAATCTAATAACCCGGCAAGGAAAACATCTCATAATTTTCCCCGCAAATCGGGCGCATCAACTTGGAGACTGAGCAGAAATTGTATCGCATCCTTCGCTGAGGGAAAAGAGTAAGTGAAATATTCGTTTCGCTCAGTTTTAAGTAAAATTTCCAATTCACTCAGGCGTTTGATCCAATCCTCGCCCATTACCAGGGCCAGCCGGATGCTTTCAATCAGATTATCCCGGATTGGCTTGACCAGGTTTTTCCCAATGGCTTGTTTTTCCGAATCAGGCAATTTCTGAAATTTTTCCCAGGATGCCCGGGGCGTCTGCGAATCCTTCTCATCCCAATCAAATTCGATTCCTTTCCAAACGAGCACCTCACACATAAACGGAAAAGGAATTTCATACAACTCGATGCCAAAGCTCTGCATGAATTGTTTGGATGGGGAAGACCAGTTTCCCGAAATGACCGCGATGCTTTTGCGAACGGTCGGATGGCTCTTGCGCAGGCTGTAATGAGCGGCGCAGGTCCAACTGGCTTTATCTCGATTATGTTTTTTGTAGCGCAAATATTTTGATTCTAAAAGGATGATCGGCTCCCCGCCCGGCGCTTCGATGACGCCGTCCAACTGGTAGATATTGCCGGATTTGTTGACCATGGCGAGTTTAACGCCCTTGCGCTTGCCCGGGCGTTCTCCGCCGCGGTCATAAACATACCCGTGTTCCCGGCAAATTGGGGCAAGGATTCGTTCCAACTCATCTTCGATCAGTTTTCCGACTGCCTCTCCCAATGCACTGGCCGCGTTTTTGACCGTCATTCCGGCTCCTATTTGGTCATCGTCAAAATCACTTCTTTTAATTTTACCTTATGGCGCTGGGGATTTTCCTGCCATTTGTCGCCGCGGGTGCGCAACTCCTCCACTTTCCAGGATGAAAACCCGATGGCCAGCCCCAGGCGGGCTAAATATTCGTGGGTAGGTATATAAACACTGTAAGGGGCGGAATCGCCTAACACTAACACGAAATCTGCGCCCGGTTTCAGGGCGGCATATACCTGTTTGATCACCTGGAACATGTCGTTAAAATAGCCCGCGACTAAGAAATCGTAACTTTTTTTACCCCCTTTGTGCTTCCGGCATTCGGATAGTTTCGTTACTTTTCCTAAAAGCTCACTATAAAATACTTCGTCCGCTTCCCGGATCGCTTCGCTCAGGCCGCCGTTATTCGTAAATTCATTGCGGCGGATTTGGGTGGTTGCGCTGATCATCAGTTTGTCGCGCACCCGGTCGGAAATCTCTCCCCAGCTTTTGTACCATCCGAAAAAATAGGTTTCCAGGCGGGTTCGATCCGCATAATCATAATTATTGAGGTAAGGCGGCGAGGTGAGGGCAAGATCGATCGCGCCCGGTTTGATCTCCGGGTGAAACTCCCGGGAGTCGCCCAAAATCAAGATAGCTGCAATATCCTGATAAGGGTAATGCGCCTGCATAAATTTGATGTCGCCGATCATCCGGCGAAACTGTGCCTCAAATTCGGAGAAGGCTTCTTTTTCAATCGCTTTTTCGTGCATCTTGGCGGGAGCGATGTAGGGCCAGCCGGTGGCTGCTTTGGAAGCATTCCGAAGCGTATCCGTTAATGCCAGATTTAGAAAATGGCGTATCTCCCCGGCCATATCATGGCTTTGAATGGCGTCCCGAATGGCCGCCAGGGATGCGAGATTACCCGGGGAATAGCACTTGTGCACCAATTCCGGCAGGCTGCCGGTATCGGTCGCTTTAACCCTCTCCCGGGCCAGCTCCACGGCTTCGTGAAATTTTGAGATCGTTTCCCCGGCGTCGATGTTCCAATTGAGCTTGGTGCTGGCCACCCAGTGCACAAACGGGTGCGCCTCGATGCCCACGGAATTGATTCGCCAGCGTTTCGCCTCCACCGAGGTTGTGCCGCTCCCAACGAAAGGATCCAATATCCAATGATCCTGCCCCAGGCCATATTGTTTTATTTTTTCTTCCACCAGGCGATAAGAATAACCCGCGGGGTATTTGAACCAGCGGTGAATGGGCGCGCGGAGGCTGTCTTTGAAAGTTCCGTAATCCGCTTTGGCGCTTCTTGCAGAATGAGCGGGCGAGGCTTCTTGTATCCAGCGTTTGATAGTTTTTTCAACCGTGCGATCGCTCTTCTCCCGGGAGGACTCGAACATTTCCAATTGAATTCCGCCCTGCCCGGGCGTATTTTTGATCGAAATATTGCTCATGAACCGCTCGTACTTTAATAAGAGGCTTCCTATTACTCATTATTCATCGTTGCCGCTAAATATATGGATGGATCGGAGACCAGCAAATAAAAATTCCTGAAATCAATCTTTAATTCTCTGGAACAGAAACTAACCTCTCCCCTGCCCGTAATAGCGGGCGTGTTTATCTGAAAGGATTTGTGTGTACGTCGTAGAAACCGATAACCTGACCAAGTATTACTCTCGCGGCAAGATCAAGGCGCTGGAAGATTTTACCTTGCAGGTGGAAAAAGGGAAAATCTTCAGCCTCCTGGGCCCCAACGGGGCCGGGAAAACCACCCTCATCAAAGTGCTGCTCGGCATCGTGTTCCCCACCCGGGGCGCGGCAAAGCTTCTGGGCAAAGACATTTCCGACGCCGGCGTGCATTCCCGCATCGGGTATTTGGCGGAAAACCACCGCTTCCCGGAGTTCCTCACCGCCAACCAGGTGCTATTTTACTATGGAAAGATGAGCGGGGTGGAGCCGGCGCTGCTAAAAGAGCGCATTCCCCAACTGCTG
Organism: uncultured Calditrichaceae bacterium; assembly: GCA_964522165.1. GTDB lineage: Bacteria > Calditrichota > Calditrichia > RBG-13-44-9 > J075 > JABWBP01. The sequence continues at coordinate 1,631 of CAZFVV010000021.1, read as the reverse complement.
AAGTTAGTGAAATTAGAAAACTGGGGCGATACCAAAATCCGCAAATTCTCCAAGGGGATGATGCAGCGCATGGGGCTGGCCCAGGCGCTCAGCAACGATCCCGATTTGCTGTTTTTGGATGAACCCACCGACGGCATCGACCCGGTGGGGCGGCGGGAAATCCGCGATTTGCTGAAGAATCTGCGCGACCGCGGCAAAACCATTTTCCTCAATTCCCACCTGCTCTCGGAAGTGGAGCGGGTCTCCGACGAGGTAGCCATCCTGAAAAACGGTCGCTTGCTGCAGAAAGGAACCGTGGAAGATATGGTCTCCGTAAAGCAGCAATTCACCCTGCAATTAGCGGAAGGATACGACCTGTTGCAGGCGCTCTGCGCGGAACTGGCTCTTCCCCTGGTCTCGCAGAACGGCAGTTTCATCGTCTCCGTGCGCGATGACGCGCAACTGAACCACCTGATCGACAAATTGCGCGAACGCCAGGCGCTGATCCGCGGAATCGTGCCCCGCAAAATTACGTTGGAAGATTTCTTCATCGAAGTGGTGGAAGACAAGGAGGTTGCCGCGCCATGAAACTGCTCGCCATTATTCAACTGACCTTCCGGGAGTCCCTGGCCCGCAAAACCTTTATCGCCTTTTTCGGCCTCTCCACCCTGGTGAATCTGCTCTTCCTGTTCGCCCTGAATCTCGACATCGTAGATGGCGCGGAGTCTTACATTTCCCTTTTCGGCAAGGAGATCGACCAGGCCTTCGAGCTGGAGAAGATCGTTTACGGAATCGAAAGCGTGGTGGCGGTAGGTTTGTTTACCGGCGGCCTGTTCATGTCGCTCTTCGCCACCAGCAGTTTGATCCCCGCGTTCCTGGAAAAAGGGAGCATCGACCTGCTCATCTCCAAACCGCTCAGCCGTTTTACCATCCTGGCCGGGCGTTACTTAGGCGCGGTGGCTATCGTGGCCTTCAACGTGTTTTACTTAGTGGGATTTTCCTGGCTGATCCTCTCCTTCAAAACCGGGGTCTGGAACTTCGGTTTTCTGCTGGCCGGGGTGATGATCGTGCTGACCTACGCGATCCTGTACGCCCTGATGGCCTTTTTAAGTGTTACCATCCGCAGCGGGCCGTTCTCGCTGATGATTACCTACGCGATCTTGTTCTTCAGCCCCCTGCTGCTGCAACGGGAGGCCATCTACGCCCTGCTCTCCGGGAAATTCTGGGGATACTTGCTGGATTTTCTCTATCATTTTCTGCCCAAAACTACGGAATTAGGCAACATCACCCGCATGTTGGTGCAGCACGCCGAAATCGGTTCCTGGCTGCCAGCACTCACTTCCCTGCTGTTCGGGGCGTTGATGTTTGGCGCAGCTTCGATGATTTTCAAACGGAAGGATTTTTAAAGGTGTTCACGTGCGCAAGTGTTCGGGTGTTCTGGTGACTGCACCCATTCACCCTTAGCAGCTGTTTTAGAAGTCCAAATTTTTGCCACGAAACCACAAAGTCACAAAGTTTCACCAAGAATTTTGAAGATTTTTTAGTGAAACTTCGTGTCTTAGAGCCTTTGTGGCAACTTTTAAAATAGCTTCTTAAGTACTCGACAGTCGTACATTTTATTGCAAAAAAGCCGTGTCTTTCCCGTTCTGACT
>CAZFVV010000020.1:51858-57642 GCA_964522165.1 uncultured Calditrichaceae bacterium | reverse complement strand
AAATGGCTATGGATAGAAAGCCTTTTATGCCTGCTATGCAGGCTGAATAGTAACAGAATATTGCTAAAAAATCTGTGTAAACCCGCGTCATCCGTGTTATCCGTGTGCCATTTAAACGATTTTGGGACGCCGAATTGAATTTTCAAAAATCCTCTGAGTGTGTCGGTATTTTAGTGTGCAGGTACGGTTTTACCAAAACACCATAACACGATACCGCCAATCCCTTTCCGGTAGGGCGATAAATCTCAACGGCTATATTTATCTACCGCGCCGGAGATCGCTTTAAACGAATCTTTCAGGGTTTGATAGAGGGAGCGATAAATCCCGTAGAAATCCCGGTAAATCTCTACCCGTTCCGCCGCCGGCTCGATGCGCCGGGCAATTTTGATGGTTTTGTCGCAGGCCTCTTGAACGCTCGGATAAGCGCCCGTACCCACTGCCGCCAACAACGCCGCTCCATAAGGCGCGCCTTCGGTAGAGTTGAGAGTCACCAACTCGGCGGCGAATACATCTGCTAAAATCTGCCGCCACAGCTCGCTTCGCGCCCCGCCCCCGGAAACCCGCACCTGGCGAACCTCCAAACCGATGCTTTGCAGCATCTCTAAGCAATCTTTCAAACTGTAAGCTGCCCCCTCCAATACCGCGCGCACAAAGTGTGCTTTCCGGTGCCGGAGGGTCATGCCCAGGAAAACCCCTTTCGCCAGGGGATCGGGATAAGGGGTGCGCTCCCCGCTGAGATACGGCAAATAGAGCAGCCCCTCGGAGCCGGGCGGGACTTGCTGCGCCTCCGCGCAAAGCAGTTCGTAGGAGTCAACCCCCGTTTGCCGGGCGGCGGTCTGTTCAGGCTCGCCGAATACCTCCCGGAACCAGCGCAAGGAACCGCCCGCCGCCAGGGTCACTCCCATCACGTGCCAGGCGCCCGGAACCGCGTGGCAGAAGGCGTGCAGGCGCCCCCGCGGCTCCCGGGCCGGCTGGTCGGTATGCGAAAACACCACCCCGGAAGTCCCTAAGCTCACGGAAACGATCCCCGGCAATACGGTTCCCGTTCCGACGCCCCCGGCGGCCTGGTCTCCGCCGCCCCCAACCACGGGAATTCCCGGCTGAAGACCGGCCTCATTCGCCGCGATTTCGCTAACCGCGCCGGTAATCTCCGGGGATTCATACACTTTCGGCATCCAGGAAGCGGGAATCTCTAAGGCGCTTAACATCTCGCTCGACCAATTCCGCCGCCGCACGTCTAACAGCAAGGTTCCGGAGGCGTCGGAAACGTCCGTGGCAAATTCACCGGTCAGGCGGTAGCGGATATAATCTTTGGGCAGCAATATTCGGGCGGTTTTTTGGTAGATTTCCGGCTCGTTTTCCTGCACCCAGACAATTTTGGGAGCGGTAAACCCCGGCAGCACTGCGTTTCCGGTGATTTCGAGCAGTCGTTCGAAGCCGATCCGGCGGGTTATCGCCTCGCACTGCGCCGCGGTGCGCTGGTCGTTCCACATGATGCAGGGGCGCAGCGCCCGGCCGTCTTTATCCAGCAGCACCAGCCCGTGCATCTGGCCGGTCAACCCAATCCCCTCAACCTGCCCCGGTTTGATCCCCGCCTGTTGCAGCGCCCCGCGAAAACTGTTCCGGGCGGCGTTCCACCAATCATCGGGGTTCTGCTCCGCCCACAACGGGCGGGGGCTGGACATGGGATATTCGCCGGCGGCGCTGCCCAGCACGGTTCCGTTTATGTCGATCACAATCGCTTTTGCGGCGGTGGTGCCCAGGTCTAATCCTAAAAAGTATCCCATTTGGGGTTTCCCTTCATGGTTGATTTCGAGCGGGCGCAGCCATTTAGGAGGTTGGCTGCGAAGCAGTTCCTTCGGGAAAAGAAATAGTGTATGGTGTCATTCCCACGAAAGTGGGAATCTATAATCTCAGTAGAAATAGTGGATTCCCGCTTTCGCGGGAATGGCGAAACGGGTGGTCGAAGGGCATAGCAGCATTACCTGTTTAGGACTACCAATTTTTCCACCCCCCCCCTTCATTCCCCGTATTCCGGCAGCTTCGGCGCCCGGGGATTGATATCCGGCCCGAAAAATTTGAATATTAGCAGGTCCTCGCCCCCGCTGTTCTTCACCTCTACCGGGCGAATCGCGGCGTCGTGGCACACCAACAGCTCATCGCGGCCGGGGTTGCGGCCCTCGATCTCTTCTCCGGCAAAACGGCCTTTGCCCTGCCACACCAGGAGATTGTAAACCCCGTTATCGCGGCTGAGGCAGGTTTCCCCCGGGCGCACCAGCAGTTTTTTCCCGCTGAAGCGGTCGGTGTTGTAGAAAATCCAGTACTCTTCCCCGCCGGCTGGTATGCTTTTCGGGATCAGCACCGGGGGGGTATGGCGATTTTCGTAAAAATAGGGGTCGCCGCTGATTTCCCAATCGATCATTTCCAGAATAATGCGCTCCCGGTATTTCTCCCGGTCTTCCCGGCGCACGTCTTTGAACAGCAGCTCTTTGGAGATGATTTTGCCGCCGCACCTGGCTTGCAGCATGGCAAATACGTCCGAATCTTCCTGCAATTCGATGGTCAGGGCCGAGCCGGGCGCGTGCAGGGTTCCCGCGGGAATGTGAAAACCGTCCCCGGGAACCAATAAATAGGCTTTGGAGTGCTGCAAAATCAGATCGCTGTCCCATTTTTCCAGGTAGGGCAGCAGCGTCTCGTAGCGCTTTTCCTCGGCGATAGAGGGATGCACGCCTAAGAAGGTCTCCGGGTGCGGGCCCATGTCGAGGCCCTCCGGGAAATAGTAGGCTTCCTCCTTGGGATTCTGCCCCACCAGCGCCGCGTGATGCTTCATCTGGTGAAAATGGTAGGGCAGCCGGTCTGCATAATCGAAGATTTTCGCCAGCCGGTCTAATCCCCGGGGATGCGCGGCGGCGTATTCCGCTCCCATGATCAAATCCCCGGCCGCGGTGACAGCGTCTTTGAGCGTGACGCGCTCTTCCCTTTCCAGCGTCAGAAAGCTAAGCCCTTCATCCGCTGTCGCTACCCGGTTATCGGCCCGGGTGGTAGAGGCCAGCCAGCGTTCGCAAATGCCCCCGCGCTCGCCTAAGTCATATTGGTCTTCCGGCAGGCCCAGCCGCCTTCCCGGGGGAAGAAAATCCCGCGCCACCCAGGCCGGCTCCAGCCGCAGGACCCCGTGGGACTCTCCTAACGCCTTCTCCAACCGGCTGCGCACGTGTTTCTGTCTCTCGTTCATGGTGATTTACTCCGCGATGCTATGGATCAGCAAAAGAATAAGTTGTTAATGTTATTTGTAGAATGTCATTCCGGTTTTTCCCGTTTTTTGGGAAAATACCGGAATCCTCCGCGGAGATTCCGGCATTTCGCTCCGCTACAGCCGGAATGACACTATAATCAAATTTAACAAGTTATTTTTTAACCGATCCTAAGTGGTAACTATTCAGAGGGTATAAGAAAAACAATGCCCTATACCCCTTGCCCCATGCCCTATACCCCCGGGTTGTTTTTTATGAACGCGTCAAGCTCTTCCAACGAAGGCATGGCGCTTTGCGCGCCTCTGCGGGTGACCGAAAAACTCCCCACGGCGTTGGCGAATTCAATCGCTTCGCTTAACCCCGCGCCGTTGGCCAGGGAATGCGCCAGCGCCCCGTTAAAGGCGTCGCCGGCGGCGGTGCTGTCCACCACCGCGACTTTCCGGGCGGGAAATACTCTTTCCATGTTTTGGCCGACCAGCAGGGCGCCTTTTTCGCCCAGGGTCACGATAACGTGGCCGATCCCGCGATTCAGCAGGCTCCGGGCGGCCTTTGCGGCGGTTTCCGGGTCGGCAACGGCCATGCCGGAGATGATTTCCAATTCGGTTTCGTTGGGGGTGAGAAAATCCACCTGATGGAGCAGTTCCGGGGGGAGGGGGGCAGCGGGCGCGGGGTTGAGAATGAAAATGCAGCCATTTTCCTTTGCCAGCCTGGCGGATGCCATCACCGTCTCCAGGGGCGATTCCAATTGCGCCAGCACGATTTTCACCGCGGGGAATAGCGCTTTCTTACGCTCGATATCCGCCGGAGACAGCTTCATGTTGCTGCCGGAGGCGACCACAATCTGGTTCTGCCCGCGCCCATCCACGGTAATCAAGGCCACCCCGGTAGGCTCCGCCGGGTCGATTAGCAGATGTTCCAGGTTTACCCCGCAGCGTTCCATGCTGCCGCAGAGCATTTCCCGGAACAGGTCGTTTCCCATTTTCCCGGTGAACATCGTTTTGCTCCCCAGCCTGGCGCAGCAGACCGCCTGGTTGGCGCCCTTTCCCCCGGGGAACATGGCGAATTGTCTGCTCAGCACCGTCTCCCCCGGGGCGGGAAATCGCTCCGTATATACCACCATGTCCATATTGGCGCTGCCAATCACCAGCACGCCTTCTCTTTTCACAGGTTCCTCCGCGATTTTCGGTTTTGAAACATCTGTTTCAACGTTTCAGAAGCCGGAACAATGTACGTCGAAACCCCCCGCCATTTCAAGACAGGGATAAGTTTTTGAACGCATTGATTCCCGGGAGACGGTCAGGCCTTTTTGAGCGCAGCCATCCTGTGACGGAAGAGCAAATTACCGCAAAAGAAGAATTTTTGTGCATAAGTCTTTAGTTTATAATGGATTGTTCAGCAGGATTTTATGTGTAGAGTTTCTGCTACAAGATACCCGCTGATTCTGCTGCCACGAGAGCGGAGCTATTTGTAGCTTAACGATAAGAGTTGTTTAAACAGCAGTTTAAAAGCGTTTGTGGGGGTTGTAGCAAGCGGTAAAGACGCGGAAAAAGTTTCGGTGATACAGGGCAATTAAAATAATCAAAAGCGCCTTATAATATGCGCAGGTTTGGATGGACAAAGGGTAGAGCGGTTCTTTGAAAACACTGTTTGAGAGTATGATAGCGGTCGCGTGCTAACGCCAGGCTTTCGGACAACCGTTCGCAACAGATTTTCCTGCGGAGAGGAAACCTTCGGGTTTGCAGGGAGTTCGGTTTGGGAGCGGCGGTTTTCAAAAAAGCAGGAAACAGCCCCCGGCCGGTATCATCTAAAGCGCCGCTGGTATTGCGACGTCCATCCACTCCTCTAATCTCTTTATGGTTCCCCTTTCATACCCGTTTGTTCTAAACCGGAGAAGACCCCGGAGACAGGAATTGTCCCTCGGTTTGGTTCTTTTTTTTGATCCATTTCACTCAATTCAATCCATCACCCATTTAACAACACAGGAGGTTCTACAATGGGCCAACAGCAACTCTTACTCATCGTTTTAAGCGTCATCATCGTCGGCGTGGCGATTGCCGTCGGGGTGACCCAGTTCAAAACTAGTGCCGTGGATTCCAACCGCCAGGCAGTGATCGGAGACCTGGTGAATCTGGCTGCGAAAGCACAGCGCTATTACCGCACTCCCGCCCAATTGGGGGGTGGCGACCAGGATTTCGCCGGCTTTGCTCTGAGCACGATTGAAGCTACCAATGCCAACGGTAACTATGTAGTAACGATCTTAACCCCCTCCGACTCGATCAACATCGTAGGAACCGGCACGGAAAATGGCGATGATGGCAACCCGGTCCAAGTTAGAGTAGGAGTGAGCGGAGATGTTATCACCACTACCATTCTGAACTAATGATGGCGAAGAAACTGCAAACCCAAATGCGAGGCATGGTTTCCGATGCCTCGCATTTTTTTGATTGGATCGTGTAAGTATCATTTCATTGAAATTGTTGAGGTTTCCGGCGGTTGATGGCTGGTTGGCAGTGCGATTCACAAGTTAGCCATG
>CAZFVV010000020.1:2129-51758 GCA_964522165.1 uncultured Calditrichaceae bacterium | reverse complement strand
TGAGGTTTCCGGCGGTTGATGGCTGGTTGGCAGTGCGATTCACAAGTTAGCCATGGTGTTGAATTCGTCGGGAAAGCGGGAGTTTACATCCCCCCTGCCCCCCATAGGTGTCAAGCTAAGGGAACTTCTGGTTGAATTCCCCTCCTTGATAAGGAGGGGACAGCGTCGTGATGCGTCCAGCGAATGACGCAGGGGTGGTCAGTCAACCCCTGCAACCACCCCTGATTTGCTTGCTTGAACGCTTCGCAAATCTGTCCCCTCCTTATCAAGGAGGGGAATTCAATGGGAAGTTCCCTAAAAAACCAGCGACAGCCACAAGTAAAATGTTTACCCGTTCACAGCATAACAGCGAGTTGATGGAAGATGCCCGACTTCCGGTTTGAAGGAATAACGATTGAAGGCAAGTCCGTGCAGGGGTTTATCAGCGCGGATAACTCCAATGAGGCGAAGTCGAAGGTGCGCCAGTTAGCGGAGCAGCACCAGGTCAAGGTGCAGCGCATTCGCCGGCGACGCAGCTTTCTCTACAAAGTTCAGCGGGCCAACGAAAAACCCCTGAAAGGCGAGCAGAAAGCCTTCAGCAAGGAAGAGCTGAAGTCAGCCTTTGAAAAATTGGGCTATACCTCCGTTACCGTCTATCCCAAGCTCCTGGATATTAAACTCCCCCCGCCGGCTACCGAGGTGATTACTTTTGTGCGTCTGAGCGCGGACCTGCTGCGGGAAAAACTTCCCTTTACCGAGGTGCTGCAGCTCTTGACCAACGACGTGCAAAATCCCCGCCTCAAGGAAGCCCTGAAAGAGATCAACAACGACCTGCGCCAGGGCAAGGACAGCGAAGAAGCGTTCCTGCGCCAGGAAAAGGTATTAGGCCCTTTTACCGCCCGGATGTTAGGCATCGCTTCCAAGAGCGGCAACATGGCCAACATTTACGAGAGCACCGCCAAATTCCTGGAGCGCAGCGCAGAGTTCAAGCGCAGCCTGCGCAGCGCCCTGATCATGCCCATGTTTACCCTGTTAGTGCTGGCGGGGGCCTGCGTCTTCTACATCGCGTATATTTTCCCGGAAACCGCCAAGCTCTTTGCCAAATTAGGCACTGAGCTTCCCCCCATGACCACCGCCACCATGGCCTTGAGCGATATTATTATGAACAACGGCCTGGCCTTTCTCACCGTTACGGTTTCGCTGGCCGGGGGGCTGATCTATTTTTTGCGCACGCCCAAAGGGCGCTTCATGCGCGATAAATACATGATCAAAATTCCGGTGTTGGGAACCCTCATCCACAAATCTTCTATCGAGATTTTTTGCCGGGTATTCCATTCCCTCTACAGCGGTTCCGGGGAGAATATCGAGGCGATCAAGTTGGCCGCGGAAGCCTGCGGCAACAAATACATGGAGCACCAGATCAAAACCGTGGCCATCCCCATGATGCTCAGCCAGGGCAAGGGGCTGGTGCAGTCGTTCGAGGCCAGCGGGGTGTTTACCCGCACGGCGCTGGCGCGCTTCAGCTCCGGGGCGGAAACCGGAACCATCAAGGCCACGGCGCTGCAAATCGCCAGTTTTTACGAGAAAGAGACCGTGTACAAACTCAAAAACGCGGTGGAATTCATTCAATTAGCCATCGCCATGATCATCATGATCGTGATCACCCTGTTAACCCTGATCTCTTCGGAGACGGCGCTGATCAAGCCGAAATCGCCCTTTCAGTAGTTCCGAGTTGTGAGTTTTGAGTTTCGAGTTCAAATAACCCGCAACTCAAAACTCTAAACTTGCAACTCAAAACTCGTAACTTAAGAACCCGCAACTTCGCCATGCAAGACATCAATTACCAATTAGGATCGACGCTCTTAAAGAAAAATATCCTGGATTTCAACACCCTGAAAAAGGCGCTGGAAATCAAGGAAACGGAAGATTCTCCCATTCGCAGGAGTCTGGCGCAGATCCTGGTAAAAGATTTCAATTTCGACCATGACGCCATTTACCGGGAAGTGGCCGATTTCTACGGCTTCCGGGAAATTCGCCTGGGCGACGAGAATCTGGATGAGAAACGCTTCAAATTCATCCGGCGCAAAATAGAGCAGTTGCCGGAATCCATTCGCAATTTGATGGAAGAGGAGAGAATTTTGCTGTTGGGCTACGAGCAAATCCCCACTTCCCAGCTCTACAAATACATCTACGTGGCCACCGATCCCACCAACGGGCACGTTCCTACCGTGGCCATGGCTATGAACGCCAAACGCTACGAGGTCTGCTACATCGACTCCCGGGACTTCCAGGCCCTCTGGGAAATGGTATTTCCCCAGGAAAACCAGTATTTGAAGATTTTGGAAGACAGCAGCATCGAGATTCAGGAAGACGATGATGAAGACGCCGGCCTGCAGGAAGATTTATTAGACGCGGAGATCAACAAAAGCCTGCTGGTACACCTAGTAGAGGGCATGTTGTTGGAAGCGGCGGTGCGCGGCGCCAGCGACATTCACCTGGTTCCCCGGGACGCCCGAACCACGGAAATCCATTTCCGCATCGACGGCAAGCTGCGTTTGTGGCACGTGCAGGAAGGGGTGCGCCCGGAAGCCATGGCCGCGGTGGTGAAAGACCGCTCCAAGAACATCGACCGCTTCGAGCGCGACACTGCCCAGGACGGGTTTATCCAGCGCACCATCGGCGGGCACATGATCCGTTTCCGGGTATCGGTGCTGCCCATTGTGGGAAAGGATTTCCAGTACAAGTTCGAGAGCATCGTTATCCGGGTTTTGGATGACCGCAAAGTGATCAGCGATTTCAACCAGCTCGGTTTCCAGGGCGTGGCGAAGGAGTTTTTCCTGAAGGCGATCTCCAAACCGCAGGGGATGATCATCGTTACCGGGCCGACCGGCAGCGGTAAATCCACCACCCTGTTTGCGGCGCTCAATTACGTGATGAAGCCGGAGATCAACGTGCTGACCGTGGAAGACCCCGTGGAATACATCATTACCGGGGCGCGTCAGATCAAGATCGGGCACCGCAACAGCTTCGAACAGGCCATCCGCTCGATTCTGCGGCACGACCCCGACGTGGTGATGGTGGGGGAAATCCGCGACAAGATCACCGCGGAAACCGCCATCAAGTTAGCCAACACCGGCCACCTCACCTTCTCTACCCTGCACACCAACGACGCCCCCAGCGCGGTGTCGCGTTTGTATATGATGGGCATCGAACCCTTTTTGATCGCCTACGCCATCAACGTGATCATTGCCCAGCGGTTGATCCGGCGGCTCTGCGATAACTGCAAAACCCCCATCAAAAAACTGGATATCGGGGCGGCGCTGAGCCTCGGTTTTAGCGAAGAAGAGGCCCGCCAAATAATTTTTTACGATACCGTGGGCTGCGACCAGTGCCACGGGGGGTACAAAGGGCGGGTGGCCATTCACGAGGTACTCTATTTCAGCAAAGAAATCCAACAGATCATTTTCGAGGCCGGCAAGGAGATCGACGAAGAAAGACTGCGCGAAACGGCCCGGAAGCAGGGAATGCAGACCCTGCGGGCAGCCGGGCGGGAGCGCATCAAACAGGGACTTTCCACCCTGGCGGAAGTCGGCCAGGCGACGATGGAAGATTAAGGAACGGCCATAATAATTGGCAATTGCCAATTAGCAATTGCCAATTGTAAAGTGAACGGTGAATCGAAAATGGCGAAGAATCAATTTTCAATCTTCGATTTTCAATAGCCGGAGGCGCCCATGCATACCGGACAGACCATGATTACCCTGGGAGCGCTGATGTTCTTAGGAATTACCGTCCTGAACATGAACCGCTCTCTCAGCGACAGCGACGTCGCCCTGGTACACAACCAGTACCGTATGGAGGCGCTTTCGCTGATGAACACCTACAAAGAGGAAGCCCTCACGCGCTTCTTCGATGAAGCCTGCACCAGCCTTATCAGCGCCAAGCGGGTCAATGATTTCACCCCCGTCGGTTCCCTGGGCCTGGGCGTGGGCGACGGCGGCGTTCCGGACGATTTCGATGATTACCATAATTATTCGCTCACGGATAGCGGGCCCAGCGGGATGGTATATAAAATTTTTTTTAAAGTGGATTACGTGAACCTGTCGGGAAACCAGATCGTTACTTCCGCTTCCCGCACCTATCACAAACGCATGAGAATTTATGTCACCGACAACACCGCCGCCGGCGACGACCCGATGTTCTACCATTGGAAAAACGGCCTGAAAGTGCGGGATACCCTCTCGGTCAGCCTGGTGAATAGTTTCTGGTTCTATAACTGAAGCGAGCGCGCCATGTCAGCGATTATGGACATCCTCTCCGGGCTTGTGGTGGGAGGTCTCATTCTGGTGATTGCCCTGACTGCGTTAGGCACCGGGATGCAAACCACGGCGAATCACAGCGCCCTGGAAATTGTGCAGCTCAGCCTGGCGCAGAGCCACCGCATCATGGAATCGGACCTTCGCAAGGCCGGTTTCGGCATTCCCCGGCAAGACCAGGGCCAGGTATTCCAGGTTGCCGCGCCCTCGCAGGTGAAAATTCTGGCGCATTTGAATCTTCTTCCCGGCAGCGAGATTCCCGTTGCCGGCGTTTCCACCTACGATGGCATTCCCGATACCCTGGAATACACCATCGCGGCGGACGAGACCATCACCCTGGGCGATACCACCCTGACGCTCTACAATATCAACCGCCGGCTCAAGATCGCCTCAATCGCCAGCGACAGTATGATGATCGGGAAGATCGGGAATAACGATGTTTTTACATATTTAGACCAGTGGGGCAGAACCACCGCGGTTCCGGCGGAAATTCGCATGGTGGAGGTGAGCCTGCGGGCCTTTAATCCCCAGGTAATCTTAAGCCCGGAGCTGGTAATGACCGGTACGCTGAGCAGCAACGACCTCGAGGCTCGCCGGCGGGAAGTGCTGCGGCTTTTGCACGGATCTTACAGCCGGGAGGCGCGCATCATTTTGAGGAATTTGCGCAGGTAGAACGGTGTTATGGTGCGCAAGTGTTCAGGTGTTCAGGTGTTATGATGTCAGGTAAGGGTTGGAGTAGATGATCGGATTTGGAGAAAACTCGGTGCTTAACATCCCCTGTCCCCCCTTTCAAAGGGGGGGAATTTGAGGGTACGAGACTGTTTCCCCCCTTTGAAGGGGGGCAGGGGGGATGTAAAACACTAAAACACTAAAACACTAAAACACTAACGCACTTTCGTCTAAGGAGCAAGCGGAAAATGTTCGGTAAAGGAGCGCTCATACTGGTGTTGGGATTATCGATGACCTTCGCGGTCTATCAACTCCAGTTGCGGGAGAACCGGGTTTCCAGCAGCGACGATTTCAATCGCCAATATACCCGGATGCTGGTGCGGGAAACCGCTGCCAGCGTTATGAACATTGGCATCAATAAAGTCTGGAACGAAAACTGGATTAACGGAACCTTTACGGTTTACACCCAGGGCTGCACCGCTACATGTTCGGTTAGCAAGCCGGGGGCGGATACGGTGTATGCCCTGGCAAAGGCCTGGACCTCGGTGTTCGATGAAGACGCCTATCAGCAGGGCGGCGCGTCGTTGTTGGTGCAGGACTCCATCCGCGCCCAACTGGCTTATGTTCTCCCGCTTACCCGTTATTTCTGGATTAGCGGCAACGAAGGCGGCACCGGCAACTCCTGGAACCAGTGGCGCGACGTGGATACCACCTACGGCGCGGTTCACACCAACACGGTATTGAACATTACCGGCGCCCCGGTCTTCCATCGTAAAGTTACCGCCTACGGGGGAATCACCCCCAGCCCTGCCACCGCCAGTTGCCTGGGGAAATTGTACGGCGGCTGGGAAATCGGAATGCAGATCAACCTGCCCACGGACATGTCCGCCCTGGTGGCCGCGGCAGACGCCGGAAACGGCGGGGCGCCCAATAATACCAAATCCGTTTACACTTCAATAACCACTTTCGACTTCTTGAGCGACGGCAGGGTTGCCCGCACGGTATCCGGCAACCCTACCGACACCGTGCTGGTGAGCGATATTGCCCCCACCGGGGTGATCCGTGCTACCGTGGACGTGAACGTAAAAGGGGTCTTCAACGGCCAGTTGACGATCTATTCAACCGATGATATTAACATCGACGACGACCTGGTCTATGCCAACAACCCCCTTAGCGATCCCGCCTCCGACGATTTCTTAGGCCTGGTGGCGTTAGACAACATTAAAGTCATCGATAACGCGCAAAACACCAGCGATGTAACGGTGCAAGCCTGTTTATATGCCGTTTTTGGAGAGATACGGGCCCAGAACTGGAGCACCCGGGCGCCCGCGGGAGAGCTGCGGATTACCGGCAGCATGGCGCAGAATACCCGGGGGAGGATCGGCAATTACGACTATTCCACCAGCACCTTATCGAACGGTTTCGTCAGGAAATACCGTTACGATTCCCGTTTGATGAACGCCGCGCCGCCCAATTTCCCCACGGTGTCGCATTTGCGATTGTTGTCCTGGTGGGAATGATGCCAGGGGCGGGCGGCAGGAAAGGCCTGGGGAAAACCGGGGATATTTGACAGAGGAGCAGCAGGAGCCAATTCTGAATGATGAATTCAGAATGGTGAATTCTGAATTGAGAATTTGGAGAAAAAATTATGGCCATACATCCTGAAGAAGTCCTGCGGGTCAGGACGTTCCTGAATTCGCTCATCCAGCAACTCCCCCAGGGGTTCCGGGAAGTGGAAAAGCAGGTCATCATCGGCCTGCGCATTCTTCCCAAAATCGCCCCGAGAGAGAAAGCGACCTTGAGAGAGTTTGTCCATAAACTGCTGCTTCTGATGCGGGAATACGAAGCCTCCGACATTGAATTTGGCGGGCCGGGATCGAACAGTATGATCTGGCTGCGGGTTTACGGGCAAAAACGGCCTCTCCCGGAGTTAGGGCGGTTTTCGCTGGATGAATTCAGCATCCTGATCCAGTGCCTGCTGCAAGAAACCCAGCAAAAGCAATTGTATAAGAACCGCAGCATCGATTTCAGCTACGTCGTTGCCATGCCCGACCAGCCCCGGCAACGCTACCGCGCCACGGTTTATTTTGAAATGGGAGAGCTGGCTTTGAATATGCGGGCCATCCAGACCCGGCTTCGCCCTTACGAAACCTACGGCTTTCATGAAAACGTGAGCCGCACCCTCAGCCTGAAATATAATAAAGAAGGGCTGATCCTGGTCACCGGCATCACCGGCTCCGGCAAGACCACTACCTTAGACGCCATCATCGACCTGAACAATCGCGAGGTGGAAGGCCATATCATCGTGTTGGCCTCTCCCATCGAATTTATCCACCAGTCCCAAAAGTGCATCATCCGCCAGCGGGAGGTGGGGCTGGATACCCTCTCATTCAAGCAGGGCGTCATCGAGGCGCTGCACCAGGATCCGGACGTCATCATTATCGGGGAAATGCGCGACCCGGAGACCATTATGACCGTGCTGGAGGCGGCGGACAGCGGCCATAAGGTATTTTCCACCCTCCATACCGCCTCCGCGGTGGAGAGTATCGAACGCATCATTGCGGAAATGCCCAGCCTGGAGCAGGACCGGGTGCGCAATCGCCTGGCCGATACGCTCAAGTGCGTTATCTCGCAAAAACTGGTTCCCGGAATAGACGGAAAGCTGGTAATGGCGAAGGAAATCATGATCATGACCTCCTCGGTGAAGGCCGCCATCAAGAATAACAATCTCAGCGAGGTTTACCAGATGGTCAACGAAGGCAAGCAGCACGGAATGCTTACCATGGAACAGGACTTGCGGCGGTTGATGTTAGAAGAGAAAATATCCCCGGAAACCGCCATGAACTTTGCCAACAACAAACGGCTGATGGAGCAGTTGCTCAATGCGGAGGTAATCCTGATGGGATGATTGGCTGAATGGTGATTTAGCGATTGGGCGATTTGGTGAGTGGGTGGTTTGGCAATTTGGTGATTGGTGCGGATAATGAATCAATCTTCCCATCACCCAATCGCTAAATCACCCAATATGAAGTGATCTAATTGGCAAAAAAATAGAACGCGAAACTAACCTGTAATGCGAGCGCGGCGCTCGCCGATGATAGCGACTATGAAAGAAGAATTGATTTTCCGGGCTTTGCAATTGAAAGAGAGGGCGATCGGCCTCATCCCCGGCCAATCTGCCAAATACGCCATCGGCATCTTCGTCGATGGAGATTCTTTGCACGTGGTCTGCCTGAAAAAAAGCGGTTTGGACATTGAATTGGTGGACGCGGATACCCTGAAGCTGGTTTCCCGGCTGGAAACCGTGCCTGCCGGCGGGGAGGAAACCATCCTGGAGTTGGTGGATATTTCTTCGGGAAACTCCCAGCCGCTGGACCTCACCTCCGAGCTTTCGGACTCTAAAATTTTTCTGAAGGATGGCGCAGACCCCGCGAAAAATGCCTCGGTGCTCAACTACATTTTAGGCAAATATTCCCACAAACGCTACGAGGTCGCCATCAGCCTGGCGGAGCCGCAGGTGCATTATTCCTATTTCACAAAAAACTGGAATACCAAAGAAGAAGATATTAAGCAGAAAGTTATTGCCGAGCTTTCCCAGGTGCGTTCGAATGCCGCGGCCCTGAAGCCGGAAGACCTGCACGTCCTCAAATTAGTGGACGGGCGCACCATGGCGATCCTGCGCGACAGCGGCTTCAACCTGCTGCACCTCCTCCAGTCTGCCCACCCGCGTTATCTGAAGCGGCTGGCCTTTGTAGAAAGTGCGGAGATTTCCCTCATCAACCTGGTCAACCTGAATTACGACCTGGACAGCGACGAATTCACTCTCATCGTTTACATCGGGCAGGAAAACAGCCGCCTGATTTTCTTGAAAGGCGAGCATATTTTCAACATTTCCTACGTGATTGGGGTGGGAATCGACGCCGAGAACATCGCCTACACTATTTACAGCCGGATCATGTTAGAGCAGGACAACCTTAGCCTGCCTAAAATTCACCACATCATCCTTGCCGGCGAGTGCCACCAGGCGGATATGAAAAATTTTCTTGCCAAACGCCTGCCCGAGAGCGTGAACGTGGAATACCTGCATTTCCGGGAGCTGCAACAGCCGGAGCTTGACTCCTTACTCTCCCGCTACGCGATTGCCACGGGAGCCGCTTTCCGGGGGCTGTATCAGCAAAATCAGCACCTCATCGACGTGGATTTGCGCCCCCTGGACGTCAAAGAAGGGCGCAGCTTCAAATTAGGAGTTTGGGGATGGGCCTGCCTGGCCATGCTGGCTCTGATGACCTTTGTTTTCACCATTCGCCTGGGAATCCAAAGCCGCGACATTACCCAGTTACAAGTTCAAACCCTGGCCAAGAAGCAGGAATTGCAGCAATTCCAGGATATGGAAATGCGCCTGAATGTCTATCGCAAGCAGGTTAGCGGTTTTGATGACGCCGTGGGCATGCTGGATTCCCTGGTGGTGGGATCGGATACCTGGAGTAACTTTTTATACCGTTTGGCCGGGGCGACGAACCAGAGTAAAGGGGTTTGGATCACCGACCTGTCCCAATCTGCCCCCGGAAAGGTAGCGGTGAAAGGCTACTCCACGGAGCGCGCCAGTATCTTAGACTTTTCCCGGCGAATGGGCAACGCCACCATCCGGCGGGTGGACGTTCAGGAGCTCCGGCAATCCAAGGTTTATAATTTTGATATCGAGTTGGATATGGTTCCAACCACGCAATGAAAAGTGTTATGGTGTTTGAGTGTTATGGTGTTTGAGTGCTATGATATACGCCTGCGATCTCACCAAAATACCCAAACACCAAAACACAATTATACTCGATCAAGAGAGAGGTCCTCTTCCAATGTCTTACAAAATGCGCAACCATTTGATCTTAGGAAGTTTCACCGCGGTGATTCTGTTGTTAGGAGGGTATTTGGTTCTGTGGTCTTATCCGGGCAAGATCTCTTCCCGGAAAAACGAACTTACCCAGGTGCATACCCAGTTGAAACAGTATGAGGATATCGAGAGAGAATATTTCCAGCTCGACAGCATGATCCGGGAGAAGCGGCAAAGGCTCGCAACCCTGGACAAGCAGTTTACCAGTGAAGAGACCTTTGCGCAAACCTATGATTACTTGAACAGCATCCTGGGCCAGATCGGTTTCTTAGAATTCAACATGAATTTCGTTCGGAAAGAGGACCGCGGGAAGTTTGGCTACAACGTGTACAGCATTCGCGGAGAGGGTCCGTTTTCCCGGGTGTTTCAATTTATTTACTATATCGAAAAAGGGCCGCGGATGTATCGTATCAGCCGGCTGAGCCTTAGCAGCGCGGAACGCAGCGGGCCGAACAGCCGCAATTCCGTGCAGGTGGTTCCCTTTGACATGGAGGTATGGTCCTACTTTGCCAAAGTGGACAGCCTGCCCGCGGTCTCCAACCGCCTGGCGAGCCTTTCGCTGCCCCAGGTTTCCAACCCCTTTCAACCGACAACGGCGCGCGCAGTAACGGTAAGCAGCCTCCCGCCCAATACCGAAAAATTAGTGGAGGTAGGGCGGGCGGAGTTGAAGGCGGTGATGGCCGGTAAGGCGCTGGTAGAATACAACGGGCAGGTGTACGTGATGAAGGAAGGCGACCGGGTGTACCTGGGGCAGCTAACCCACATCAACCCGGATAAAAACGAAGTGGTATTCACCTTGAACAAGAACGGGGTTTCCGAAACCGTCACCCTGCAATTGAAATTCGGGGGCAAATGACCCTGCGGGAATACAAAGCTTGTCCCCGCGAATGCGGGGATGCAAAATGAAAAATGCAAAGTAAAAAGCTTGTCTTCGTGAACGCGGGGACGCAAAATGCACCTCAATTTTTAATGTTCAATCTTCAATTCCATAACCCATGAGGGAGCGTATGCGCTTGAAATGTTTTTGGTTTGTTCTTTTATTGGGCATACTGGCTCAAGAAACGGTGTTGCCCCAGTCCAATCTCCCCTCGGAAGCGCGAAGGGCCCTGGCCGCCCCGGAAGAGATCGTTTCCTTTACCCGGTCCACTTCCTTTGCCAATGCGCTGTTGATTATCAGCGATCTATCCAAAAAATTTTCCGGAAAACTGGTCCTCGGCCAGGAGGCGTATTCCGGCGCCATCGGGGTAGATATTAACAAACAGCACTGGATGACCGCCCTGGAAATGGTCTTGCGCCAGAATGGCCTGTGGTACGAAGAGTACGCCGATTATATCCGCATTGTGCCCTTTGCCAAAAGCCCGGTAAAACCGGCGGCGCCCGCGACCCCGGCCGAGGATAGCGGAAAATCCCGGGAAGTGGTCATCTCGGCGATTTTTTTTGAAGCGGACATTGCCAAACTGCGCCAGGCCGGGATGAGCTGGGATTTCTTTTATGGGAAAGACGTTAACTTAGGAATTCAGAATAACTCCGCTACCGCCCGCGGCGGGCTTTTCCGGGTGGATATCGATCCCGAACTGGATTTTGCGGATGTGACCGCTACCTTCAAAGCGTTAGAGAGCAACCAGTTGGGCGAGGTGATTACCAGCCCCCAGATCACTGTCAAGTCCGGCGAAGAAGGGCGCATCCAGGTGGGCAGCGACGTTTCCGTAACCCTGCAAGATTTTTCCGGCAACTCCGTCACCCAGTTCTTTTCCACCGGCTCCATCATCCAGGTAACCCCGGAAGTGGTGATTCGCGATTCCCTGAAATTCATCAACCTGCAATTGATTATCGAACGGAGCAAAAGTGCTGTGAGCGAGAGCGGGGGACTGGAAATTCTGAAATCTTCCGCGGAGACCTCGGTGCTGCTCTTAGACGGGGAGGAAACCATTATCGGCGGGCTGTTTTCCAACGAAGAAGCCACCACCCGGGAGGGAGTGCCGTTTTTGAAAGATTTGCCCTGGTGGTTTTTCGGGCTGCGTTACGTGTTCGGGTTCGAATCCAAAAGCTATAAGAAGAAAGAGTTGTTGATTCTCATCAAGGGAGAAATTCTTCCCACCCTGGAAGAACGCTTGCAAGCCAGGAAACGCAATTTCCAGTCTCGAAACCTCTTGAAAGAAGGGCGATTCCAGCTTCAGCAGAGGATGGACAATTATAATCGCCAATCAAAAGACAAAAAATAAAATTAGCGAGATCGGCCATGAAACATACATACTCAGGTACATTCCTGTTGCTGGCGGCAGCGGCGCTGGCGCTGCTGCAGTGCCAGTCCCCCAGCGATGATGATAAAGCCAACTCCGAAAAACTGGTCACCCTGACCGGAAACGTGATCAACGCTGAAACCGGGGCGCCGCTGGAAAACGTGGTGGTAGAATTACGCCAGGTTGACCCGGCTCAAACTGCCCTGAGCGGGGCGCTGGGCAATTTCAGCTTTGAATTCGAGGTGACGGAAAACCGCGAGGTGCAGGTCATCGCTTTCAAGGAAGGATTCCGCGGCGATACCACCTCGGCGCTGGCAGTTCCGGGACGGGTGGTGCAGGCGCCCCTGCTGCGGCTGGCCCCCACCGCCGCGGCGTCTAACAATTCCGGCAATGCCAAAAGCATTTACCTGTATTCGCAGTCATCCGCAGGGATTGGGATCATCAGCGCCGGCGACCCGGAATTTGCCCAACTGGTTTTCCAGGTCGTGGATTCGCTGGGCCAGCCGGTGGACCTGCAACACGCTGCGCAGGTACAGTTCCGCGTTGTTTCCGGGCCGGGCGGGGGAGAGTATATTTCCCCGGATTCCGCCCTCACCAACGGCAACGGCCGGGTAGAAGCTTTTTTGTTTAGCGGCTTCAAAGCCGGGGTGGTACAGGTGCAGGCCCGCATCGTGAAGGCCGGGATCGAATCCAACCCTATCTCCATCGCCATCCACGGCGGCTACCCGGACCTGGCGCATTTCAGCGTGGGGCCGGAGCTACTCAATATCCCCGGGCTGCTCTTTATTAATCTGGAAGACCCCATCACCGCCCTGGTGGGGGATAAATTCTCCAACCCGGCGCGGCCGGGAACCGCGGTATATTTCAAAACCGGCGGCGGCGTCATCGGCGCAGTGGCCCAGACCGATGAAAACGGGTTGGCCAGTGTGATCCTGCGCTCCGGCCTGCCCCACCCGGTGCATCCGCTGCTGGGGCCGGGTTTTGCCGCTATTACGGCCCAGACTCTAAATGAAAATCAGGATACCATCAGCGTTTCCACCCTGGTGCTCTTTTCCGGCTATCCAATCATCAGCGTCAACCCTTCCTCCGGTTTCCAGATTCCCGCCGGGGAGTCGAAGATTTTTTACTACACCGTGAAAGACCAGAACGGCAACCCCTTAGCGCAGGGGAATTCCATTTCCGTGGAAGTAGAAGGGGAGGGGACCAAAGCCGCCGGGGACGTCGGGGTAAATCTGCCGGATACCCAAAGCCCTTCCTGGACCTCCTTCCTCTTCACGGTAGAGGATATTTCCGATTCCGTTTACGTGCGCCCGGTGACCGTCAAAGTAAAGAATACCGGTCCCAATGGGGATGCGTTTTTGACCATTACCGGCTCGATTGGACACTAAAGCGATTGGGGATTGCGGATTGAAAAAATCCGAAATCCGCAATCCCCAATCCGAAATCATCTCACCTTCCAAATTCTCCCCATTTTCAAATCACAATGCCATTTTGTGATTTCTGTCATATGAATTTTTCCCCAAATTTAAGAATAATTGCCTTTAAGAAGCTGTTACAGGTACGCAGTAACGAATACATCGCTATAATCCCACGAGTTAGTGCATAAAGTGCCCTAACCGCTCTTTATTTTGTTCTAAATCACACTTCAAGCTTTTTTAGAAACCGCCAGAGGGTGAATTGTTTTTTAAATGCGCCGATTCAGCTTCAAAGGAGAATTATTTTTCAAATCCACTATTTTGCATAGTCAGGGCATAAACCAAAAAGGGGAAAGGTTATGAAAAGAGAAAGCTATCGACTCGCAGGGCGGTTGGCCGCGGCCATCCGGGCAGTTCTAATTCTCACCGTTGCGGCGTTATTGCCGCTCCCGGCGGCTACGATTACCGTCAGCAACACCGACGACAGCGGCGCCGGCTCGCTGCGGCAGGCAATTGCCGACGCCGTATCCGGCGACTCGATTGATTGTTCCGGTATTAGCGGAACAATTGTTTTAACTAGCGGCCAGCTAACGATTAACAAGAGTTTAACCATCAACGGCCCCGGGGCCGACGTGCTGGCGATTAGCGGGAATAATGCTTCGAGGGTGATTCAAATTTTTGCTGGAAGTTATAACGTCATCATCTCTGGATTAACCATCCGTAATGGGAGGGTAACGGGATCAACCGCAGAAGGCGGAGGTATCAATAATTTAAGTACCGGCATCGTGACTCTAGATTCTTGTAACATTATCAATAATAAAGCGGAGGGTTCAAGTGCCAGGGGAGGAGGAATTTTTAACAACAATAACGCTGGCAAAATGTATCTAAATTACTGCCGGGTAGAAAATGACACTTCCCACTCAACAGGTGCAGGTGGTACCAGTAGTCGGGGGGGAGGGATTTACACTAATAGCAGTCTTGCTGTTGGCAACGTGGTAGAGATCAATAACTGCCTCATTGCTAATAACAGGGCATCTTCAAATCAGTCTGGTAGTACAGTATGGGGAGGGGGCTTGGCTTCAAACGGTAACGGCAAATTTACCATAGTGAATAGCAATATTTCCGGTAATAGTTCTGCCGATGATGGGGGAGGTGTTTATGGGCCTGGAGTTACACTAAGTTTTGTGACGATTAGCAACAATATAGCCGGCACCTCTGGAGGAGGTTCTGCCGGTTCTGTTGCTACGGTAATTAAGAATAGCTTAATAGCGGGGAACAGTGCGCCCAACGGTCCAGATTGCGCTGGCACCCTCAATTCCCAGGGCTACAACCTCATCGGCAACACCTCCGGTACCACCATCACCGGCGACCCCACCGGCAACATTTTAGATGTCAGTGCGGGATTAGCGCCCCTGGCCGACAACGGCGGCCCCACCCTCACCCACGCGCTGCTCCCCGGCAGCCCGGCGCTGAATACCGGCAATTGCGATCCTGCTGTCACTACCGACCAGCGCGGCTTTTCCCGCCCGCAGGACGGCCAGTGCGACATCGGCGCTTTTGAAAACCAAGCCCCCCTGGCAATCTGCCAGGATGTAACCGTTGCCGCGGACGGCAGCTGTACTGCCGCCGTCTCGATTGATAACGGCTCTAATGATCCCGACGGAGACTTTGTCACCGTGGTGCAGGATCCCCCCGGGCCCTACGGCATCGGAACCACCCCGGTAACGCTGACGGTAACGGATGACAAAGGCGCTGCTTCTCAATGCAGCGCCACCGTAACGGTTCTGGACGACGTTGCGCCGGTAATCGCCTGCCCGGCGGATATTGTCGTCGCCGCAGCGCCCGGCGCTTGCGACGGAGTCGTGAATTTTGACGTAACCGCCGCGGATTGCGATCCCAACGTCACTATCGTCTCCACCCCGCCTTCCGGCAGCGCTTTCCCGGTGGGCGCAACCGTGGTAACCTCCATTGCAACTGACGGCGCCGGCAATGCCGACACCTGCACTTTTGCCATAACCGTTACCGGCGGCAGCGGCACCATTGCCGGAACCGTAACGGAGAATGGCAGCGGCGTATCCGGCGTCACCGTCAACCTGTTAGACGGCCAGAATCCCATGAACGTCATCGATAGCAGAAACACGGATTCGCAAGGAAGCTATGATTTCACCGATATAGCGCTCGCCGCCTACCAGGTGATGGTCGATGTACCGCCGGGGTATGTGGTTGACCATAATTTCGTGGTCAGCGAATTAAGTGTCTGCGGCGCTACCAATACCGTGGATTTTGTACTGACGCCAACAAGTACCTCCGGCAGTATTTCCGGCGCCGTGACCGTGAATGGAAACGGATTGACCGGGGTGAAGATAGCTTTATTGGATACCCTGGGAGTGCAGGCAACCGGTTTTGACACCCTGGTTACCGGCAGCCAGGGAGAATATCTGTTTAGCGATGTTCCGTCCGGTATCTACCTGGTTCGCCTCATCGAGCCCCTCGGTTACACTGCCGCCGAAAATCCCGTGGTCGATACCCTGGGCTCCGGGGAAACAGACATGGTGGACTTTGTTCTCGAACAGACCGTTATAGCTAATAGCTCCAAACCGGTGGTCTGGTGGGATGTGCAATTATTGCTGAACCTTTTACATGCCTGCAATCCCGAAGAGAGCGAAGCGGATTTGCTGAGCTATATTGGTTTAGTGCAGCAGCATTATACCCCCCATTTCGATATTTTCGAGGATGATCTTACCCTGGTCGATTGGTGGGAAAAGCTGCGGATTTGGAACAATCTTACCAACTACAAACGCGCCCGCCGGCAATTAGCGGCCCTTTTGATGAACCTGGTCTCCGGAAGAATCGGGCAATACAGCGTTGTCACCGCGGACGGCCGCACCGCGGGAGAAGTGCTCACTTACGTCTCTCAATTACTTACCGACGGCAGCCACGCTAATGACCTTACCGCCGAAGTGCTGGCGGGCCAGGTTAACCTCCGCCGCACCATCGCTGCCGGAAAAGTGCCGCCCTCCAATATCCTCTATAAAGGCGGCGACGGGCCGATTGACTGGGGATTTGGCGAAAGCTTGCCGGAGGAGTTTGTGTTGGAGCAAAACTACCCCAACCCCTTCAACCCCAGCACCACCATTCGCTTTGCTTTGCCGGAAGCGAGCCAGGTCAGCTTGAAAATTTACAATGCCCGGGGCCAATTGGTGCGCACCCTGATTTCCGGGAACTTTGAATCCGGCGTTCATGAGATCCGCTGGGATGCCCGGAATGACCTTGGCGAAACGGTAAGCTCCGGCTTTTACTTCTATCGCATGCAGGCCGGCAACTTCGTTGAAAACCGTAAGATGGTGTTACTGCGATAGCTTTTCACGAAAACGCGAATATTTCACAGAAGCCTTCCGGCGGTTGCCGGAAGGCTTCTTTTTTACCCGTTAAATAGTGTAGAAAAAATTCGGTGACGTAGCGCACTATCACTAACCATTAGTACGGTAAAATAGCTTCGGCTTTAACTGCTTACTAATTTTGCCGTCGCCCGGTTGGAATAACCGATTCAACGTCAGCGTTTCGTATAACACCTGTTTCGCCAATTTGTGGGATAAATGGCTGAATGGTCAGATGGTCGAATGATTGAATACCCATATCCTCCGACTATTTCACCATCCAACCATCTAATAACCGGAGGAGATTTGAATGGGAACCCAGCATCTTTTAATCATTGTTCTGAGTGTGGTTATTGTTTTTTTTGCCGTCGCCGCCGGAGTAACCCAATTCTATTCTAACGCTCGGGATACCAATCGAGACGCGGTGATATCGGATTTAGTAAATCACGCCGCCAAAGCCCAGCGCTATTTTTACACTCCCGGCCAGTTAGGGGGCGGTTCTCGCAATTTTAATGGATACGTGCTCCGCTCCGCCGAAAGCAGCAATCCCAACGGAAATTACCGCGTGACCACCGATACGCTGACGATTATGGGCGCAGCGCCGGTCAGCCCCGGGGGTTCGATTGATATCAGCGCCACTACCATTTACATTGTCGGCAGCGGCAAGGAAAATGGCCATGACGACGCCAACCCCGTAAAAGCCTATGTCACTGTCACTTCCAATACTATCGTCGCTTCGATTTTGAATTAATCTTAAAACAGGCGAGTTCGAGCTTTTCTCTCCTCACTCCTTTAACCGGCATTTTTCCCCTCCATCCACTCTCTGAATGCCGCGGCCCGCTCCTGGCTGACAATGACTTCCTCCCGCAAGGGTGGTTTTACCTCCACCAATATTTTCCCTTTATCATAAGATTTGAATTTAGCCACGGCGTTGATGTTCACCAGGTATTTGCGGTTCACCCGGAAGAATTCGGCCGGGTTCAATTCGTTTTCCAGCTCCGCCAGCGGTTTGTCCGCCACAAATTTTTCCCGGGCATGAGTGATGAGGAAGGTGAGTTTATACTCGCTGTAAAAAAAAGCGATCTCGCTGGTCTTCACGGAAAGGAAATCCGCTCCCTTTTTCACCGTGATGCGCTGCCGGTGCGCGGGGCCGGAGGGGGTAAGATCGCTCAGCAGCGCCCGGAAATTCCGGGTGAAATGGGTTTTCAGCTTCAGGTATTTGTCCAGCGCCCGGTTCAATTTTTCCTGTTTGATCGGCTTCAACAAATAATCGATGCAGTTGTAGTTGAACGCCTCCAGGATGTGTTCGTCATACGCGGTGGTGAAAATGACCGGGCAGGCCACCTCGCGCTGTTTGAAAATTTCCAGCGACAGGCCGTCGGAAAGTTGAATATCCAGGAGGATCAAATCCGGCTGCTTATGGCGCTCCAGCCAGCGCAGCGCTTCCCGCACGCTGCCCGCGCTCCCCGCAACCACGACGGCAGGATCATATTCCCGCACCATTTGGGAAAGCTTCTCCAGCGCCGGTTTTTCGTCTTCGATGATCAGAATTTCCATAGGGCCTATTTCGATTGGTATTTTAAACCCCGGAGCGCCAAAATTCATCTTGGCGCGGCTTCACAGCGCCGTCTTCAAAATCGGCAACGTTACCGAATATTCATCCGCTTCGGTTTGGATTTCGATCTCCCGGCCGGTAATCAGTTTATAGCGCTCATTCAGGGTCTTCAAACCGGTTTTGGGCGTGCCATTTTCCGTCAGCCTGGGGCGCCGGGGATTGGAAACGACGATGCTGGAATCCCCAACGCGCACCTGGATCCCCAGCGGGCTGCCCTCATCCAACTGGTTGTGCTTCACCGCGTTTTCCAGCAAAATTTGCAGCGAAATCGGCGGAATCAGGTAATTATCCCACTCCCCGCTTCCGTTGACCGACAATTGAATCCCTTCTCCAAAACGCAGTTGCAGCAGGGAAAAATAGTGGTTGAGAAACTCGATCTCCTCCCGGAGCTGCACCAGTTCCCGGTCTCTGTTCATCAGGATATAGCGGTACACGTCGGAGAGGTGCTCGTTGAAACGCAGCGCCTTTTCCCGGTCATTCTCGATCAGGTAGGAGAGGGTATTCAAGGAGTTGAACATGAAATGGGGGTCGATCTGGCTCTTTAGCGCGGCCAGCTCCGCCTGGGCTTTGGCGCGCTCTAATTTCTCGAATTGCAGCAGGTCGCTCTCCCGCTCTTTGATCAAAAAAACCGTTTCGTACACGTGGGTAATAAAAATTACTGCAATGACATTCATCAGGGTCACCAGCTTGATCGCGTTCCAGTCCGGTCCCGCAAATCCCGCAAAATAATACCAGAACAGCAGCATCAGCGCCGTTACCGGGGCGGTGTAAAACACGTTGGCGAATACCAGGGTAGTTAATTTGCGGATGGGGTTCTGAAACCAGTCGTAATGCTCGCGCTGCTTGAAGAGCAGGTAGCGGTTTCCGTGCCAGATTACGAACGAGATCAGGATGAAATATCCATAGCCGACCCAGTACAAGGGGGAGCGAAAGGTAACGTGCCCGAACAACCCGGTGAGGTTGGGGATGGCGATCCCGAAAAAGGGGATGAAGAGCAGGCGGATGTTCAGATCATTGATGTGAGATTGGGGTTTCATGGCTGCACTTATGTTGATCCGCGGCAGCAATTACCGCTGGATCTGGATATCGCCGTGGGTTAGAATACCCGCTTCGATATAAACCCGGTAAATTCCGTTCGGTAGCAATTCACCGGCATCGTTTTTTAAATCCCACGCCACAGTGTAGGTGCCGGGGCTGAGAGAATTGTCAAGCAAAGTTCTCACAATTCTGTTGAATGGGGAATGGATGACTATTTTTACCGGCATGCCGGAGGAAAGCGCAAAATGAATGCTGGTGGACCCTTGCGTTGGATTCGGATAGGCAGCTCTGGCACAAAAAGGTGCAGGAGCACCACAGCGAGGTTGCCAATCATCAGGATCGTCTTCGATGAGGTTGGCCTGGTCGTCAGTTTTCGCGATTCCGCTAAAAACAGGATTCAGGGGGTTTTTGTCTTTCTCGCACTGGAACGCGAGGAGAAGACATAAAACAAGAAGAGGTAAGAAGAATTTAGAATGAGATACGAACATGGTTATTATGCCCTCCTGATGCTATGGTTGATATGAGATATGTTCGCTGGAATATAGGTCGTTTGCATCATTTTCGCAAATAACTATTCATTATGAAAATATGGTCGACGGTTATTTTCCTCTCCAACCTCTTAATTTCCCGTTTCATCCCCGGATTTTCCCGCTTCAGCCACTTTCTTCGGAAAAACGGTGGGAATTTATTTACTTTATTAGCAAAAACAAAACCCAAAACCTGAAGGAGAAAAAGTTATGGATATGTCCAAAATCAATCTGTTAGCGGTATTCGTTGCGGCGCTGTCCAGCTTCGTCATCGGGGCGGTGTGGTATTCGCCGATCTTGTTCGCCAAAGCCTGGATGCGCGAGAACGGGTTTTCGGAAGAGGATATGAAAAACGCCAACATGGGCAAGATTTTCGGCCTGTCGTTCCTGCTCGCCCTGGTGATGGCCTTCAACCTGGCGGCGTTTTTGGCGGAGCCGGCGGAGCCGAACCTGATCTGGGGCATGACCGCCGGAGCGTTGGCGGGAATCGGCTGGGTGGCTGCGGCCATCGGTATTATTTACCTGTTCGAGCGCCGGTCTTTGAAATTGTTTTTGATCAACGCCGGCTACCAGGCGGTCACTTTCATCGTCATGGGAGGAATTTTGGGGGTTTGGAAGTAAGCAGGGGCAGTAGTGGAAGTAGGCAGTAAGCAGTAGGCAAGTAGGCAGTAAAAAGTAAGCAATCGCAGCCATTTGAGATGCTTCCTGCGACAGCCAACCGCCTACTTGCCTAATGCCTACTGCTTAAGAGACCGCAACTCAAAATTTCCCGGGGTATTGTATATTTTCCGGCGATTGGGTAAGTTCTTCCTGTTTCTCATAAATAACAGGTAAACAAAACCCAATGGAGGTATTTTCCATGAGATTGAACGCCCCGAAAAAGATGGTATGGATGATTAGCGTGATACTGGGAGCGGTTGGGGTGGTCGGGCAAGTTGCCGGAATTGGAGTTCTTATGCCCTACACGTTTTGGCTGGTAACCGTTGCCCTGGCGCTGCTGGCGCTGGGAAACGTAATGAAAGGAATGTAGAGTTTGCCGAAGCGGGGCGTTGATGCGGGGTAATTCACCCTGAAATCCATGGCCCCCGCGGCTCACTTCCATTGGAGGAGAAGTGACCGATAAAAAAGGCGGCGTTGGAAACAGCGCCGCCTTTTTCTATACTGATTTTCCCAAAGATTTACGAATTGGTATGCACATATACGCGAACTTCCCGGTCGAGTCGTTCCGCTAATCTATCCGCTTCCACGTCGAGGTCAAAATCCATTTGCAAGCCGAGCCAAAACTGCGCCGACACGCCAAAATACCGCGCCAAACGCAAAGCCGTATCGGCGGTTATGCTGCGCTTGCGCAACACGATTTCATTGATTCGTCGCGGGGGAACTCCAATGTCAAGAGCCAGCCTGTTTTGGCTAATATTCATCGGCTTGAGAAACTCTTCCAGTAACACTTCGCCGGGATGAAGCGGGGGAATCTTCTTGCTGCGCATATCTTAAAACTCTTAATGGTAATCGACTATTTCAACGTTGTACGAATCTTCTTCATGCCATTCAAAACAAATTCGCCATTGATCATTGATCCTAATACTATACTGGCCTTCACGGTCGCCATGTAACTGCTCAAGTCGATTTCCGGGAGGAATACGTAAATCGTTGAGAGTGGCCGCCCGATTTAGCATTCTTAATTTACGGAAAGCGACTTGTTGAATGTTGTGAGGCAGTTTACGGGAAAAGGTTCGATTGAAAATCTTCTCCGTTTCCTTATCATTGAACGACCTGATCACAGCCCCAATATATAACGCCAGCCGTTAAATGTCAAACGCTCTATAGTTTACTTTCAAAAAGGCTTGTGAGGGTGTTTGAAAATTACCATCGGACGGAAAGCATTGAGCAGTAGGCAGTATGCAGGGAGCACCCCCAATGGCTGTCCTTGCCCACTGCCTACTTGCATTTAGAGAACTCTCAATGCGCCATCTCCGGCTTCTTGCTCCCGTTTCCCGAAGGAGTTTTGATCACCGCGGAGCTCATATATTCGTTCAGCGTGAAGGAATCCACCTGCACCGCGTCGTTGCGGGCTTCTTCCGCTTTGGCCAGCAAATCCGCTTCCGCTTTGGTAATGACGCCCGCTTCCACGGCCTGGGCTGCCAACCGTTCGGGAGCATCCTTGGGGAGTTTCTTCTCCCGCACCGCCTGAACGATCTTCCGGGCTATGGGATCGGCCTGGGTTACCAGCGCGAAGGCGTTTTCCAGCCGTCCCAGGGCTTCGTTAGGATCGAAGGAGAAGTACATTCCGCGGGTGAGACGGTCGCGCTGCTCCCCGGGAGTTTGCAGAATGCGCGCCACCTGGCCGCCTAACTTATCGGAGGGCATCGCGCTTAAGGTATTGAAGCGCGACCACAGGGACACCGGCCCTTTGAAGGGGAATCCCATGTTCTGAAAAATACCGTCGAAGGCTTCTTGAATTTGCGCCAGGGCGAATTTCATCGACCAGTGCAGCAGCGGCAAATCCTCCTTTTTTCGCCCTTCCGCTTCGTAGCGCCGCAGCACCGCGCTGCCCAGGTACAGCCAGGAGAGAATGTCGGCAAACCGCCCGGTCAGCTTTTCTTTGCGCTTCAAATCGCCGCCGTAATTGCCCATGGCCACGTCGGCCATGAAGGCGAACGATGCCCCGGCCCAGGATAATTTGCGGAAATACTTTGTGGTCGGCCCTTCCACCGGGGAAATCGACAGCCATCCGCGGGTAACGCTGAGAAGCAAGGAGCGGAACATATTGCGAATGACGTGCCCCACGTGTTTCCAAAGATGCCGGTCGAAGTCGGCCACCTTGTTTTCCATCAACGCGGTGATCTCCTTGTAAGCAAAGGGATGGCAGCGGATGGCCCCCTGCCCGAAGATGATCAGGGTGCGGGTGAGAATATTGGCGCCTTCCACGGTAATGTTGATGGGAACGCCCATGTAACCGTTCGCAATCACGTTGCGCGGACCGCGCGAGATCGCCGCCCCGCCGAGAATGTCCATCGCATCGGTGATCGCCTTGCGCAGGATTTCCGTGAAATTGTACTTGGCGATGGCGGTAATCACCGGCGGTTTCTGGCCCTTATCCAGCCCGCCGCAGGTAAACCGCCGCCCCGCTTCTAATATGTAAGCATACCCGCCGATGCGCGCCAGGGGCTCCTCGATGCCCTCGAATTTGCCGATCGGCAGCCCGAACTGCTTGCGAATCGCCGCATAGGCGCCCGCCGCCCGCGCCGCTAATTTGGCGCCGCCGGCCGCGGAGGCCGGCAGCGAAATGCCCCGCCCGGCCGCCAGCGATTCCATCAACATGCGCCAGCCGTTGCCGGCCTGCTCCGCCCCGCCGATGATGGCGTCAATCGGCGCCACCACGTCGTGCCCTTCCGTGGGGCAGTTGTAAAACGGCACTCCCAGCGGGTCGTGGCGGCGCCCCAGCACCACCCCGGTGGTATTGGAGGGGATCAATGCGCAGGTAATCCCCACCTCTTTTCTTTTGCCTAACAGATTGTCCGGGTCATACAGTTTAAAGGCCAGCCCGATCACTGTAGAAATCGCCGCCAGGGTGATGTAGCGTTTGCGCCAGTTCAGGCGAATGTACAACTGGCCGTCTTCACCGCGGAACACCACCCCGCGGGCGGCCATGGAACCGGCGTCCGACCCCGCCCCGGGTTCGGTGAGGGCGAAACAGGGCATCTCTTCTCCCCGGGCCAGGCGCGGCAGGTAGTAATTTTTTTGTTCATCGGTTCCATAGTGCAGCAGCAGTTCCGCCGGTCCCAGGGAATTGGGCACCATCACCGAGATCGCCAATGGACCGCAGCGCGACATCAGCTTGGCGACGATGGCGCTGTTCGCGGAAGGAGAGAATCCCAGCCCGCCGTATTCTTTGGGAATGATAATTCCCAGGAACCCCTTTTCTTTCATATACTGCCACACTTCCGGGGGCAGATCGCGCCGCAATTGCACCTCCCAGTCATTGCTCATGCGGCAGATTTCTTCCGCCGGGCCGTCCAAAAAGGCCTGTTCTTCCGGGCTGAGGTCGGGATAGGATTCTTTCATTATCTTCCCGAAGTCCGGTTTGCCGGAGAAAAGCTCCCCGTCCACCCAGACGCTTCCCGCCTCGATGGCGGTGCGCTCGGTGTCGGAAATAGCCGGGAGCAGGTTCTTCGCCTTGATGAACTTCACCAGCCCGGAGGTGAGCAACACCCGGCGCAGCGGCGGGACGCCGAACAGCGCCGTCAATGCGCCGTAAACGATCCACAGCCAGGCCGGGGCGGCGAATCCGAACAGCAGCGCCGCGCCGGCCAGCGCCCAGATCCAGAAATTCGCGCCCGTAAATCCCAGCGCCAGCAGCACCGCGATAATGCCCAGCGCAACACCGGGCCCCGGCAACCCGGCCAGGCCGCCAAATAAGGTTTGCAGAAATTCCATGATGACCCCCATTGGTTAAGTTGTCCTCTGTATTCACTATTGCGAATTCACTATTCTGAATTCATCATTAATTCTGAGGCACTGATAGCAAGCAGCAAATAGAGAATGGTGAACAGTGAATAGCGAATTATTGATTCCCATAATCCCGACCGCTGATCGCTCTATCACAAGATCAAATTCTCGAAAATCCCCGCCGCGCCCATTCCCCCGCCGATACACATGGTAACGACGCCGTAGCGCACCTTCCGGCGGATCATTTCGTGCAGCAGGGTGGCGGTCAATTTAGCGCCGGTGCAGCCCAGGGGATGTCCCAGCGCCACCGCCCCGCCGTTTACGTTGACGATTTCTTCATTCAATCCCAACTGGCGAATGACCGCCAGGGCCTGGGCGGCAAATGCTTCGTTCAGCTCGATCAACCCGATATCTTTTAACTTCAAACCTGCCTGCTTCAACGCTTTCGGCAGCGCTTCCACCGGCCCGATCCCCATTACTTCCGGCGCGACTCCCGCCACCGCGTACCCGGCCAGGCGGGCCAGCGGTTTCACCTTCAGTTGCTTTACCATTCGCTCGCCCATCACCACCGCGGCCGCCGCCCCGTCGGACACTTGCGAGGCGTTCCCCGCGGTAACGGTTCCGTTCAACTTGAAAGCCGGTTTCAGCTTTGCCAGCGCCTCCGGGGTCGTATCCGCACGGGGACCCTCGTCCACCTTGAAAATCATCTCCAGGGTGTGGGTTTTTCCGTTTTGATAAAAGGTTTCCTTTACCTCAAGGGGGATGATTTCTTCCGCAAAATACCCCTTTTCGATGGCGGCAATGGCGCGCTGGTGCGAGCGCAGGGAGAAGGCGTCCTGGTCTTCCCGGGTAATTTTGTATTGCGCCGCCAGGTTCTCGGCGGTCAATCCCATCCCGATGTACACGTCCGGGTCCGCCTGCGCCAGGGCAGGGTCGGGAGTGAAATAAAACCCCGCCATCGGCACCAGGCTCATGGACTCCGCCCCTCCCGCCACAACGGTCTCCGCGTGGCCGGCCATAATCGCCTGCGCCGCCATGGCGATGCTTTGCAGGCCGGAGGAGCAAAAACGGTTGATGGTTGCCGCAGGAACCGAATCCGGCAATCCCGCCGCCTGGGCGATGACCCGCCCCATATTCATGCCCTGGGGGCCTTCCGGGAAGGCGCAGCCGATCAGCACGTCATCCACTTGTTCCGGGAGCAGCCCCTTCACTTTGCCGATGGCGCCCTTGACCGCCGCGGCGCCCATCTCTTCCGGGCGCATGTTCCGCAGGCTCCCGCGCTTCGCCTTGCCGACCGCGGTGCGCACGCTGCTGACGATATAGGCTTCCTGGTGCATAAATATTTCCTCGTTTGCTGAATTTTTAACGCTGCGAGGGTGAGTGAGGCGTAAAGCGTAAAACGTAACTCGTAATGCGTAACAAAAACGGAATACGAAATACGAATTACGTATTACGTTTCACGCCTCACGCCCTCCCGCTCAGTTCCGCAGCGGTTTGTTGGCCGTCAGAATGCTTTGGATACGTTCCCGGGTTTTCTTTTCACCTAACAACGAAAGGAACACCTCCCGCTCCAGGTCAAAAAGGTATTGTTCATCCACGGTTTGGGGAGCGGAGATATTCCCGCCGTTCATCACGTAGGCCAAGCGGCCGGCCAGGTAGCGGTCGTACTCGCTGGCGTAGCCGGCCTGCTGCAACTGGTAGGCGGCGGATTCCATTACCGCGCGGCCGGGCGCGCCTAATACCATAATGGCGTTACGGGGTGGGGGAGGTAGGTAGCCTTCGTTTGCCAGGCGGATTACTTCTTCTTTGGCGACGTAGAGGCGGCGCTCCGCATTCATCACCACCCGGGCATGAGGGGGGAGCAGGCCCAATTCTTTCGCCTCCAGCGCGCTGGCAGCCGTTTTCGCCATGGCCATGGTCTCGAACGCCCGCAGCATGAAGGGCTGAATCTCATTAGGAAATTCGCTGCCGGCGCTTTCCCCGGCCCGGGCGGTCAGGTGCGTGGTTCCGCCCCCGGCGGGGATCAAGCCCGCGCCCAATTCTACCAGCCCCAGGTAAGTCTCCAGCGCCGCCGCCGCGCTGGCGCTGGCCAGGGTCATTTCGCAGCCGCCGCCTAACGCCAGGCCTTGCAGCGCCGCCACCACCGGCTTGCGAGCGTAGCGGATGCGCAGGATCATTTCCTGGAAACGTTGGGTGGCTTTTTCCAGGAGATCGAATTTGCCTTCTTGCAGCGCAAAAGCGACTTCGCCTAAGTTAGCGCCCACGGAAAAATTCTTGCCGCTGTTGCCGATCACCAACCCGAGATAGTCGTGGCGTTCTACGAAGTCGATGGCCTCGAAAATCCCTTCGATGACCTCGTTGCCCAGGGAGTTGGCTTTGGAGCGAAATTCGTAGAGCGCAACTCCGTCGCCTAACTCTAACAAGGCCGCTTCTTTACGTTGAATGAGAACGCCGCCGCTCTCTTTAGCGACGGCCGGCAGGTTGATTTCATCGGGAAATTCCGGCTGGGGAAGGTAGCCGGCGCCGGGAATGAACGCTTCTACGCCGCCGTTCGGGAAACGGTAAAAAGCGCGCGCGCCGGATTTTTTCATCGCTTCCACCCATTCCGGCGCTGCAATATTGGCGGCTTTCATATCGTTCAACACCCGCTCGAAGCCGAGCGCGTCCCAGGTCTCGAACGGGCCGGTCTCCCAGCCGAATCCCCAGCGCATCGCCCGGTCAATGCCCGCGGGATTATCAGTGATTTCCGGGACGCGCCGGGCCGCATAACCGAACAAATCCAACAGCGTTTGGCGGGTGAATTGCCCGGCCCGCCCCTTGTCGTCATATAAAACGCGCAGGCGCTCTTTCAAATCCCCGATTTGGGAGAGCGGTTTCAGGTCCCCTAAGTTCATTGGGCGGGGCGGCTCGAATTGCAGGGTTTGGGAATTCAGGGAGAGGATATTTTCCCCGGCTTTTTTATAGAAACCGGCCTTGCTTTTGGCGCCTAACAACCCCTTTTCCACCATTTTACGCAGCAGATCGGGCGGGCGGTGGGCTTCCCGGCTTTCATCGTGGGGAATGGCTTTGTAGAGGTTGTCGCCCACGTACATCAGGGTATCCAGCCCCACCACGTCCGCGGTGCGGAAGGTGGCGGATTTGGGATGCCCGGCCAGCGGCCCGGTGAGAGTGTCGATCTCCTCGATGGTGTAATCCCCTTCGGTAAACGCGCGCATGGCCTGCATCAAGGAATAGGTGCCGATGCGATTGGCGATGAAATTTGGGGTGTCTTTGGCGATCACGATGCTTTTGCCTAAGTGCACTCTTCCAAACCATTGCACCTGTTGCAGCACTTCCGGGTCGGTATCCGCGGTGGGAATGATCTCCAGCAGTTTGAGATAGCGGGGCGGGTTGAAAAAGTGGGTCCCCAAAAAGCGTTTACGGAAGCTTTCGGAGCGCCCTTCGGCAATGCGCTGCAGGGGAAGCCCGCTGGTGTTGGTGCTGATAATAGCGCCGGGATGGGCGATTTCTTCGATCCGCTCCATTAACTGCCGTTTGATTGGCAAATGCTCGATCACCGCCTCGATGATCCATTCCGCCGCTCCGATACGCTCGAAATGCTCCTCGAAGTTGCCCGTGCTGATCTGTTGCGCAGCTTTGGGGGAGGCGAAAGGAGCGGGTTTGAGCTTGAGAATTTTATTGAACGCGCCTTCAACCAGGGAATTTTTCGAACCTTCTTTGGCGGGAATATCTAAGAGGTGCACGCGCAGGCCGGCGTTGGCCAGGTGGGCGGCAATTTGCGCGCCCATAACGCCCGCGCCCAGCACGGCTACGGTTCGGAAAGGCAGAAACTTCCGGGTATCTTGCATGGGAAGTACCTCCTAATTCGGTAAAAGCTCGATTTTCTATTTGAAGATGGAACCATCGTCCTCGAAGTACTTCTTTCAGTGCGTTTTACATATCATTTGAGACAATATTAGCACATTTTTGAACGGTGTTCAAGAAAAAAGAAAAATTTGTGACAGCCGTCAGTGATCAGACGTCAGCTTTCAGCGATCAGCCGATGGAGTAAAATGGCGGCGGGGATAATCTTTACAAGGGCCTCGCCGTTGGATGCCCTGTTTCAGGCGGTGTCGGTTTATTTCGAACTGAAAGCGGAAGCTCGCATGCCCAAAGGCTGAAGAGTTATAATTTCTCATCGAAATCCTCCCAAATATCGAACCAATAGGCCAGGTATTTCCACTTTCCCCATGCTGAATAAATGGTTTGCGCTTCCGGGTCGGAAATACGCTCCCCGTTGAAATATTTTCTGCTCACGAACTGGCGGAATACACTGTCAACCGGCAGTTCATCATAGCGCCCCAGGAGCATCAAAAGGGTAGCGGCGGCGTAATTACCCACGCCTTTGATGGCTAACAATTTTTTCTTCAATTCCGGGGTGGGAATGGCGGGATCTGAAAAGGCGTTCAAATCCAGCTCGCCGGAGGAGACCCGCCGGGCGAGAAGATGAACATAGTCGCTGCGATAACCCAGGTTAACCATTTTGCCGAATCGCTCCGGGGGAACTTCCGCTATCGCGTGGGGGGTGGGGAAGGTTTTGAAAGCCGGGTTCCCGTCCTGCGCCGTTCCAAAGGCGTCCACCAGCGCAGTCACCATGCGTTTGGTTCCGCCCCATTGAATGTTGGTGGTGCAAATGGTTTTAACCACGTCTTCAAAAAGGCCGGGCGAGCGCAGCAAGCGCCCCAACCCCCGGGACAGGTTCTTCCAGCGCCGGCCTTGTTTTTTGCACAATTTATAAAATTCGGTGAAGTTTTCATCAACCCGGAACATGTGCGCGACGGCGGCGACGATCTCCTGTTCTTGCCCGGCGGACAGTTTGCCGGAATGGCTGACCTCGATGCGGATTTCGGGTTTTTCCACCGAACCGGGGCCATGAATCAGGAGCGATACCACCTTTCCACTGGCCAGGCGCTCCGCTCTCCGCAATTCCCGGCGTTCCGGATCCCACACGTTGGGCGACAATACTACCCATCCGTGAGAGTAAGCGGTATATTCGAAATCGAAAGGAGCATCGGGATGAATGGATAGCTGCGTGACATGGTTTTTAGCCAACTTTTTTCACCTTGGGTTTATTTTGTTGTCGCCATATAGATTTGATTGATTTAGCAAGTTCCTGTAGCGCCGTTCAAACTCTTTCTAAGGTTTTCAATATACGATAAAATTGTCAAAAGTTATCGGCCGGTTTTCCTGGCCGTCGCGCGTAGGCGGACAATTTTGCGCCATTGGCTCTGCCGGCGTAAAATAGGTTTGCAAAAATCTGCTTGAATCCTTAAAATCGGGTATCTTGAGAGGATTCGTTTGATTTTTTTGAGGGCGGGCAATGGCAAAAGTGCAGCTCTATAGCCCCTCGCCGGATTTCGCTTTGGAAGATTTCCGGGGGCGGGCAGTGCAACTTTCCGATTTCTTTAGCAAGAAGAACGTGGTGCTGGTCTTCAACCGGGGCTTTTCCTGACCGTTTTGCCAGAAGCACATGGCGCAGTTGCGCCGGGACTATCAACAGTTCGTGAAACAGAATGCGGAAGTGCTGGTAATCGGGCCGGAAGACCGGCAGGCTTTTGAGCAATACTGGATCGAGAATAAATTGCCCTTCATCGGTTTGCCGGACCCCAAATACCGGGTTTTGAAACTGTATGGCCAGGAGGTCAGCCTGTTCAAATTGGGGCGGATGCCGGCCCAGGCCATTATTGACCGGCAAGGAATGGTGCGCTATGCCCATTACGGCAACTCGATGGCGGATATCCCTTCCGATCAAGAGTTGCTGGCCCTGCTGAAGGAAATCAATGATAAGTAGT
Organism: uncultured Calditrichaceae bacterium; assembly: GCA_964522165.1. Lineage (GTDB taxonomy): Bacteria > Calditrichota > Calditrichia > RBG-13-44-9 > J075 > JABWBP01. The sequence goes on along the minus strand of CAZFVV010000020.1, from coordinate 21,417 downwards.
GTAGTCTTCGAGTGTTTCGGTGTTATGGTGTTTTAGTAACGCAGGGGGAAGCGCGGCAATACGAAAACACTAAAACACCTGAATATCCTATTATTCACTTCAACCTAAAACCCATTCCCAGGAGGAGTTTTCATGCACATACCCAGCTTGCTGCTCAAACAGCTTTACACTTTCGGAAGTTTGCACAATACCGATAGAGGCGTCAAATTTTCGGTCAAGAACCGGCTCAGCGACGCTACCCTCTCCGCCATCCGCGGGATCAAATTCGACGGCAAGGACGTGCCGGGCAACGCAGTTACGCTGGATTTCGGAAACGGCCGGGAGATGACCCTGGAAGAAATATCTTCCGGCAAGGGACTGGCTTTTCCGCTCCGCAAAGCGATCGACATTTTTTCCATGATCGACCCTCTGCCGCCGGGGAAACACCAGATCGAGGTGGAGTTCGAGACCAAACCTTTCGGAAAGTTGAAACTAAAGGTGGAAGACGCCATCAGCGAGGAAGAGGAGCACCTGGTGCGCATACCGCGCAACCCGGATGATGATTACGCTCCCCCAATCATCACCGAACGCCAAAAATTCGTGGAGAAATTTACCGGGCAGAAACTGAACCATATTACCAGATACTCTTTCGATCCCCATATTACCCGGGGGAACTGCGAGCATTTTACCGGGGTGGCGCAAATTCCGCTCGGTTTTGCCGGGCCGCTGCTCATTCACGGCGAGCATGCCCGGGGGGAATTTTTGATTCCCATGGCCACCGCAGAAGGGACCCTGGTGGCTTCTTATAACCGGGGGATGAAGTTGCTGAACCTTTCCGGGGGGGTGAAGTGCAGCGTTGTGGGCGACGCCATGCAGCGCGCCCCGGTGTTTGTATTCGAGGATGCCCGCCAGGCCCGGGATTTTGTGAAATGGGTGCAGGAGAATTTTAAGAAGATTAAAGAAGAGGCGGAGGCCACCTCCTCGGTGGCGAAACTGGATAACATCGATCCCTACCTGGCCAGCAAATTCGCCTACCTGCGCTTCAACTTTACCACCGGGGACGCCGCGGGGCAGAATATGGTCGGGCGGGCCACCTTTGCGGCGTGCAGTTGGATTTTAGACCATTACAAAGGCGTCGCCCGCTTCTACCTGGAATCCAATTTTGCCACCGATAAAAAGGCTTCCCAGATCAACATCATGCGCACCCGCGGGAAGCGGGTCACCGCCGAGGCGGTGATCAAACGCGACGTGCTGATCCAGCAAATGCGGGTGGAGCCGGAAAGCCTGGCCTACCATGCCAACGTCGCCAACGTGGGATCGATCCTTTCCGGCGCGAATAACAACGGGCTGCACTCCGCCAACGCCATCACCGCCGTCTTCATCGCCACCGGGCAGGACGTGGCCAACGTGGCGGAATCCTCCGCGGGCATTATCTACACTGAGCTGACCCCGGAGAAGGATTTGTATATTTCCATCACCATTCCTTCGCTGATTGTGGCGACCTACGGCGGGGGAACCGGCCTGGCAACCCAGCAGGAGTGTTTGGGGTTGTTGGGTTGTACCGGGAAAGGGAAGGTAAATAAATTCGCCGAGATCGTGGCCGGGGCGGTACTGGCCGGGGAGCTTTCATTGGCCTCGGCGATTTCTTCGCTGGATTGGGTCTCCAGCCACGAGCAATACGGGCGGAACCGGTAGCGGGAACACTGGGGGCAGGAGGCAGGGGCAGGGGCAGGGGTGGAATCAATGAATGCTGATAACTCATAGATTGCCGCTTTCGTGGGAATGACACAGCAGGAGATTGATTCCTTGTCATTCCCACGAAATCAGTTTATCGTCCCCTTTACTCCTCCCCCTGCCCCTGCCCCTGCTCCTGCTCCTACCCCTGCTCCTCCCCCGGCCGCCCGGTGAATTCATCCATGCTGCGGTTGATCCCGAATAAGTCGATCAGGGCGTCGAACATAAAGGTGGGCAGAATCCGGCAGGGATAGGACGCCAGCACGAACCAGGGCAGCACCAGGCGCTGGCGGTTGCGGCGCACCGCGTTGATGATCCGGTTGACGACGTACCCCGGCTTCATGACCGGCAGCAGCCAGGAAAAGCGAGTTTTTACCCCGGCAAACATGCCGGTGTCGATGTAATACGGGCAGACCAGGGTGGTGCGGACGTTTGATTTCTGGCGGCGCAGTTCTACACGCAAAGAATCGGTCAGGCCGACCGCGGCGTGCTTGCTGGCGCTGTAGTCTGCCAGGCGGGGGGGGGCGACGATCCCCGCGGCGGAGGCGATGGTAACGATGTGTCCGCTGTTGCGCCGCATCATGCCCGGCAGGAAGGCGCGGGTGGTCCAGAAATGCGCCAGAACGTTGACCTGGAAGGTTCGCAGAATTTCCTCATCGCTCGCTTCGGTAATGAATTTTCCGCTGACCACCCCGGCGTTGTTAATGAGCACGTCGATGTGGCTGGCTTGTTGAAGCACTTTCTCTGCCGCGCTTTTAATCGCCGAACGATCCGCCAGGTTGCACACATCGACAGACGCCCTGCTTCCCCGGCGCTGTAATTCTCCTTGCAGGGAGTCCAACCCCGCCCGGTCAATATCCCACAAAAAGAGGTTTCCCCCCAGCCCGGCAATTCTCTCCGCCATTAACCGCCCGAGGCCCATCGCCGCCCCGGTAATCAGCACGTTCTTTTCTTTAAAATTCGTCATCTGCGATTCCTTGTGTTTTACGCGGATCAAATGGTTGAATGGTAAAATGGCTAAATGGTTAAATGGTTGGGAGAGAATTACTAACCATTTTTCCACCCTCCAACCATTCAACCCTCCAACCATTCAACCATCTAACCACCCAACCATTCAACCACCCAACCTACTTCCGTTTCCGCAGCAGCAGGTACGCCGCCGTTCCGATGATCGCCGCTCCTGCCACCACTTTTGGCAGGGAAGGACCGCCTTTCGCCTGCACCCCCTTGGCCATCTTGGGCATTTGGGCTAACCGGGCGGCGGCGGTGGCCTGCAACCGCGCCAATAGGTCCGGGTTTTCCCGCAGCTTTTCCGCCAGCTCCCGTTTTTCCGCGAACATCTCTTCAGTGATGACTTCCCCGAAGTTTCGCAACTCGGCAATTTTGAACTGGTGCTTCTTGAACAGGCGGTAAATTTCCTTTACCCGCTCCATGGTGATATTGCGCCCCAGGGTATAATCCTCGAATCGCCCCTCCATGGCCAGCAGGGCGGTTTCCGCCAGGCAGGCGTAAGCAACTTTGGGCGGTAAGCCGATGTCGTAGCCGAAATCGATATCCCCGGGAATGAGCACCTCCCCGCTTTCGATCACCAGCACGTCCGGGCGCAGGGCGGCTTCCGCCTTGTTAATATCGGGGGGGCGGGCCACGTCGCAAATCACCGCGCCGGGCTTGCATTTGGAGATGTCGATTACCCGCTGCCCGAAAGCGGAGGTGGTGGTGACGATCAGGTCGCAGTCGCCTAAGTAATCGTCGGCGCGGGTGGCGATGGTAACCGTGGACCTGGGGGTATCTTTTCGGATGGTGCGCTTTAGGTCGATCAACCGCTCCGGCTCGATGGACACCAGTACCACGTCGTGAATGGCCTGCGCCAGCAGCCGGGAGCAGACCGAACCGATGGAGCCGGTGGCCCCGACTACCATCACCCTCCCTTTGGTCAAATCTTTAGCGCCCATTTTGATCACCGCCTGCTTGGCCGCTTCCAGGGTGGCAGCCACGGTGAGGCTGTTTCCGCTGGTGATGGCGATGTCGCTTTCGTGCGCCACGGTGATGCCGGCGTCTCCCACCACGCTGGTAAAGGCGCCCAGGCCCATGATGCGCGCGCCTTTCCGTTCCGCCAGTCTGGCCGCGGCGTTCAAACGGTTGTAGGTGAAACGTTCCCCGTGCTGCATCATTTGCCGGGGAGTGGCGCCCAGGGTGATGAGATGCCCTTCGATGCGCTGCCCGGTGGCGGGCGACTGCCCCCCGGTGATGCGGGAGAGATACATGGGCGGCAGGTAGGCGGCCACGGTTTCCACCATTTCATCCGGCAGATAGCGGGTCCAGCGGAAGGAGGGGTGTTGGTGGATAAATTTTACGTTCAGGGGGTGAATGACAAAGGCAAATTTGTTTACCCCTGCTGCGTCCGGCTGCAAGTAGCGGATGGCTGGCGACCATTCCAGATCGGCCAGCAAATCCAGGTAGGTATCCTCGCTGAGGGGGGTGGTTTTGCGGGGACGCAGCGCCACCAGCGCCGCCTCGATGACCGCGGCAGACCAGCTTCCCGGCCCATCGGCGCTATTCAGCGAGGGCATCAAGGTGATGACGATGGCGGCTCCCCGGCAGCGGAAGTCATCAAGGTCTTCTTCCGTAGCGTGCTCCACCACCACGGTTTTATGGCGCAATTTTTCCGGGCTGTAGAGGCGGATGGCCCCGACGTCCCCCGCTAAAATATCCGCCCAGTTGAACGGTTCGTCGGCGTGATTGGTGCGCGGGTCGCCCGGTTGGGGAGCGATGCGCCGGAAAGGAGCGTCTTTGATGCGCTCCAAAGTGAGCTTTGCAGCGCGGTCAAGAGTGATGTTGCTGCCGATTCCCGGCAGCCCGGGCAATCCGAAATAGAGGACCGGGTCCGCGTAGCGGATCGCGGAGCCGCGCCGTTCCAGGGCCTGGGCCAGGCCGGTATGGTTCAGGCCGGGAACCATCAGCACCCGTTTCTGGCTGAAAATGCCCGGCTGGGCGCGGTCGGCCAAGATCACTCCCCAGCGTTCCAGCCCGGCGCGGATTTCTTTGCCGTCCACCACCGGGGTCTTTTTTGCCGCGCCCGGCAGGGTAGCCCCGATGAGGTGGGGGCGTTTTTCATGTCCTAACTCCAGCCAGGCGGGCAGGCCCTCCAGGGCGATGGCGTCCACCTTGCCGTCGTATTGGGCGATCAATTCCCGGCAGTTTTCCACCTCTCCATTGCAGCCGATGCGCCGGATTTCGATCTCCTGGCCCAGGAAAGAAACTGTTTCGATATGATTCTTCTCATTGATATGAATGACCAGCACTTTTTTCATGGCACGTCGCTCCCGCGTTTGTTTGAATATAGCGCAGCCCGGCGCTCGAAAAGAATGAGCGGGATCAGGAGAGAACATGATTTATGTCAGGTTTTTGGAGGGGGTTGGCGGTGGAGAATCACCAATGGAGATTCTCCGGACATGTCTTAACGCACCCGGTCATCGGTCTGCCGGTGTAAAGTCGCGGGAGGTGGAAAAGAAATCTTTGCAGGGCGGGAGTAATCTTTATTCCACAGGGGTACCAAAAGCCTTTAATTCTTCGATTAATTCCGCCTTTGAAACATTCACTTTGGAAAAGATGGAGTAAATCGTGCGTAACTCTCTGTCATCCAATAAATTTTTAACATGCTGTTTAGTGCTCTCCAATGACGGTTTGTTCAAAAATTTTTCGCAAACCAGTTTGGCGGTATATGCTAATATTTTCTGCCGGGTTTCTTCTTTTTCATAAGGCTTGCTATCTTCAATTAAATCATAAGTTCTTGAAAAGTAATGCCCCGTAGATTCCAATCCCCAATTTCGACCCGTATTTTCAAAGACAGCGGATAACTGTCCCAGGGTAAGGAAAGTATAAAAATGCCGATTTTCACTTTCCTTCAACCACTTGATGGCTTCCAGGATAGTCGCCTCATCTAACTGCCGGATGCTCTCATAAAAGGCAGGTAAAAATTTTCGCCCCCGGTCTAATATTTTACAATAGACCATGCCTAAATACGCATAAGAGTGCAAAAGCTCCTGGGTGTCGCTAAGAAATCCTCTTTCTTTCAATTTTTCAGTCAATTCTACAGCAATTTTTTTGTATTCGTCGAACGCTTCGGGATTTTGCATCTTAAATTTAATTTCTGCCTTTAAAAGCATGCTTTTGTAATCAAAACCATGAAGCTGAGGATCCTTTGCGATGGCCAGAGCCACGAACTTCTCAGCTTCGAGCAAATTCCCTTGTATGTTATACTCAATCAACCCTCGATAGTAGTAGCAAAGGCTAAGTTGCTTCAACTGGTTATCATCCAAAAACGTATGCTTCTCTTTTTCTTGAATCAAGGTATCGAATTCCTCCCTGGCAGCATTGTAATTCCCAATAATATACTCATACACGGCTTTGAGAAAATAACAGTTGGAACTAAGCACCAGATCAAAGGTGGGAAGTTGGAACCGGGTATTGTCGATCCGGTTGGAAATATCCATGAGGCGGGTAAAATGAAAGCCCTGGGAAACGCTGTTTCGATTGAATTGATTGATCAGGAGATCTGCCCTGGTATTTAAAAACGAAACCGTGTCGGTTAATTGTTTCTTGGTTTGTTCCTGCCGTTGTAACTGCGCTTGTTGTTGTTTCTGTAATTCTTTTTGTACCTCAACGACAAATTGCTGGCTGGCCGTCACTAATTCCAGCAAACCCTTTGCTAACATCCACCCTTCTTCCTCGCGCTTTTCGGATCTGTACTGGCGATAAATGAAGTATCCTGACACTAAGAGGAAGAACACGCCGATAAGTGTAAAGGTGAAGGTGAAATAATCGATCATCGCCTGGGTAGCGGTGAGGGTCACTTCCTGCTGGTTAGCGACAAAATCCAGCTTCTCCGCTAATTGCCGTACCGATAAATCCGGGGTGTTGCCTGTTTCGATTTCTTTGAGCTTGTGGTTCAGCGCTGTGGCTTCTCTTTCCAATTGGACAATCTGCTTTTGAATGAAGAAATGGTAAATAATAATCGCAGAAATTACGGTTATGGCCATAACCAGAGCAATCAGCACGCTTTTGACAGCATTTTCGGATTTTGGCGGCTGATCATACACATCTTGCTTATCAGATTTATCTGTTACATGGATTTTTGTCGATTTTTCGTTCATAATCAACCTCCATTTGAAACAAGATAACCGAAAGATAGTTTTTACTTTGATTGTCTGTCTAAAACCTGCTCTTATTATCTACAATCTTCGCTGGCAATAAATTTTAAAAGCGTTGAGGAGAATGTAAGAAGCAAAAGGAATTTTCACAATCAGGAAAATTTATACCCCTCAAATCAATGCATATTTGTTCCGGACTCTAACCGGGATTTGCGCTTCCGGCCAAAATTTCCATTTTCCATTCCCCAAAACCCTTGTATATTAACCCGGGGTTAGCGAAATTAATCCCAAGTGAAGATGCTCGAGAAACACCGTTTGGAATGTTGGATGGCTAAATGGCTAAATGGTTGGATGCCTGATTCTCCAACCACGTAACCATCAATCCATTCATCCAATACTCCAATGTTCAGTACCCCGGTAAAGGTATGCAAATGGAGGCCGGTCATGGATCATTCTAAGCAGTTCGACTACGATTACATTATCATCGGCTCCGGGTTTGGCGGCTCGGTGTCGGCGCTGCGGCTCGCGGAAAAGGGCTACAAGGTGCTGGTGCTGGAAAAGGGCAAACGATTAGAAGCGCAGGATTTTCCCCGCAGCAACTGGCATCTCAAACGCTGGCTGTGGATGCCGGTTATGAAATTCCACGGGCTGTTCAAGATCACTTTTTTCCGCCACGTGGCCACCCTTTCCGGGGTGGGCGTGGGCGGCGGCTCTTTGGTGTACGCCAACACCCTGCCCATCCCCAAAAAAAGTTTTTTCACCGCCGATACCTGGGCGCACCTGGCCGACTGGGAGCAGGAGTTGAAGCCGTTCTATCCCCAAGCCCTGAAAATGCTGGGAACGAACCGCAATCCCCGCTTAGAAACCGGGGATATTGCCCTGCAAACGCTGGCGCGGCAGATCGGCAAAGAGGAGCATTTCGAAGCCACCAACGTGGCGGTGTTCTTCGGAGAACCGAACAAAACCGTTCCGGATCCCTATTTTGGCGGGGAAGGCCCGGAACGCACCGGGTGCAACTTCTGCGGCGGGTGCATGACCGGCTGCCGTTACGGGGCCAAAAACACCCTCGACAAAAACTATCTCTATTTTGCGGAAAAATCAGGAGCGGCCATCCAGCCGGAGTCGGAGGTGTACGACGTGTCGCCGTTGGACGGCAAAGACGGCGCCGAAGGATACCGGGTGCGGTGGAAGCGCTCTACCCGGTTTTTTAAGCAAAAAGGGGAGTTTACCGCCCGCGGGGTGGTTTTTTCCGGCGGGGTATTGGGAACCGTCAAATTGCTGCTGAAGCTGAAACGCTCCTCCCTGCCCAATCTTTCCGATAAAGTGGGCTACGGGGTGCGCACCAACTCCGAAAGCCTGATCGGGGTGACCACCTTCGATAAAAATACCGTCTTTTCCGATGGCGTGGCGATCGGCTCGATTCTCCATACCGATGAGTACAGCCACTTAGAACCGGTGCGCTACAGCGCCGGATCGGGTTTTTGGCGGCTGCTGATGTCTCCCCTGGCATACGGCAGCAACGTGTTCATCCGCCTGGCGCGGTTTTTGGGGGACATCATTCGCCACCCGGTTCTCAATCTCCGCGCCGCTTTCATTGATGACTGGGCCAAACGCACCCAAATTCTGCTGTTCATGCAGACCATCAACACCACCCTGCGCTTCTCCAAGGGGATATTTGGGGTAAAATCCTCGATCATTAAAGGGGAGCATCCCACCGCCTTTATCCCGGAGGCCAAGGATCTGGCGGAAAAATATTCTAAAATTGTCAAGGGCAAACCCTTCGTGCTCATCACCGAAACCATTGCCGGCATTCCCACCACGGCGCACATTTTAGGCGGCTGCGTGATGGGAAAAGACCGTGAAGAAGGGGTGATCGACAAAGACAACCTCGTTTTCGGCTACCGAAATATGTATATCTGCGACGGTTCGATGATTTCCGCCAACCCCGGGGTCAATCCCTCCCTCTCGATTACCGCGCTTTCGGAGCGGGCCATGAGCAAAATCTCGCCTAAAGAGAGCGCAGCCGCGAAGCTGGAAAGCGTGGAAGCGGGGGGGATGTAGGGCGTATTGCGTATTCCGTATTTACTACGCACTACGGAATACTCACTACTCAATAGCACTCGAATTCTCTCTGGCCGCAAAAGCGAGAACTGGCATGATCATCATAAAAATTACCAACGCAGACGAGATCGTCAAAAACCATCGCAACTGGTTTATATCCCGGATAGCGCCTTATTTTGTGGACGTGGAGGCGGAAGTAGAAAAGGCCGTGGTAGTACAGTTAAGAAAGGTCTTCGCGGAAAAAAACATTCAAGCAGAAATCGCCGTTGTTCCGGAGAATGAAAAACCGTTTTAACAGTGTACGGATGTTCGAGTGTTTCAGTGTTTTGGTGTTGTAGAATTTTGGGTGCATAAGTTACCTCCCGGAACACTAATACTCCCCGGCAGAGAAAGTACGTCGATCCTCGTGCCGTATCCCGGCAAATCCGGGATCGGCACGCAATTGGGTTGCGAAGTTGAACTTCGCAACCAGTAAACCTGGCGGCGGACTAACTCTGCCGCGATGTACTAAAACACCTTAACACTGGAACACCTGACTACCTGAACACTATAACACTCAAACACCATAGCACTGTTTTAAATGCTCGAACAAACTATTCTCAACCTCGAATTTTGGAAATACGCCAGCATCCCGGTCGTGGCGGCCATCGTGGGATGGTCCACCAACTGGGTGGCGATCAAGATGCTGTTTTATCCCATCGAGCCGGTGGGAAAGCCTCCCTATTTGGGCTGGCAGGGCATTTTGCCCTCCAAAGCGGCAAAAATGGGGGTGATTACTACCGAGACCACCCTCTCCAAATTAGGGAGCATCGAAGAAGTATTTACTTCCATGGAGCCGAAGCGGATCGCGCAGCAGATGATGGAATCCATTGATCCGCGGGTGGAAGATTACGTGGAGTGGATCATGTTGGAGGAAAATCCCACTCTCTGGAACGCCCTGCCGGGGCTGGTGAAGACGATTGTCTATACCATCATCCGTCAGCGCCTGCCCGGGGCCATCGAGGAGATGATGCTGGATATCGGCAAGCAAATCGAGAACATGGTGGACCTCAAGCAGGTGGTGGTTGCCCAGCTCGAGAGAGACCGGCGGCTGGTGAATCGCATCTTCCTGGAGTGCGGGGCGGTGGAATTCCGTTTCATTATCGTCTCCGGGTTGTATTTCGGGTTTTTATTCGGGCTGGTGCAGATGGGGATCTGGTATTTCTACCCGGCCTGGTGGATTCTGCCTCTCTTCGGGATCATCGTCGGCTACGCCACCAACTGGATTGCCCTGCGCATCATTTTCCAGCCCCTCAATCCCACCCGGATCGGCCCGTTTGTGGTGCAAGGGCTGTTTTTGAAGCGCCAGAAAGAGGTGGCGGAAATCTGGTGCGACATCGTCACCAAAGAGGTGATCACGGTACGCAATATCATCACAAACATGTTGTATGGCAGCAAATCCGCGTTTACCCAGGAGGTGATCAAAAAATATATTCGCACCGTGGTGGACCAGGTGGTGGGGATTGCCAAACCGGTGGTGCAGTTGACGGTGGGGATTCAGGAGTATTTGAAGCTGCAAGAGTCGGCCACTCAAAAGGCGATTTTCATCACTCCCCCGGCGTTAGAGGATCCCGCATTTAATGAAGAGCGCGCCGGGGTGGTCAAGGGGCTGATCCGGGAGCGCATGGAAGCGCTATCGCCGGGAGAGTTCCAGAACCTGCTGCGCCCGGCGTTCCAGGAAGACGAGATGAAGCTGATCCTGTTAGGCGCGGCGCTGGGATTTGCCGCGGGCATGGCGCAACTGTTCCTGGTGTTTGGGGGGCTGTAAGACAGGGCAGCGCTCAAAACACCAGCGCCATGGTCAACCCGGGAATGCGTTTCCGCCGGAAATCCAACATCGCGTCCACGGCCTGCTCCCGGTTAGAAAAAATCCCCACGCAGATAAAATCCTCTTGCTGGCCGGTCTGAATCGATTGAATATTCCGCCGGAGCATTTCCGTGGTTCTGCCGAGGCGGAAGGTGTCTTCGCAGTGGCTGTATTCAATGGTCCAGGTGTTGAAAGGGGTCATGGAAGCTCTCCGCCGCTAAGGTTTTTGGCCTTTGATTCCCAAAATTGACTACCCGAAAATACAACCGAAAAAATTTATCTAAAAGAGTTTTGAAATTTTTGAATTCGGGTGTTCGAGCCGCCTGAACGCTCGAACACCCCACTGCCGACGCCGCCAGCACCTAAAATGCAAATATTCGGAATGTGGGTCACGCCTTGCCAGGGGCCTCTTCCTCTTTGTACAACCAGGCGCCTACCAGAGCCCCAATTGGCGCTTCAAAAAATCCCCAGACCATGGTGGTCAAAACGATTTTGCCCGGGAACATGCCCTGCACTGCGGTGGTGCCAAAACCCAGAACCCACATCAGGAACCAGATCGTTAAGCCGGTAATAATAGCGGTCTTCGGCCCCGGCCCGAACTTGGGCCGCATCACTGCGTACAGCCAGATCATGGTGATTCCCAATGCAAAAGTCATCAGGATATACCAGCCGAAGCTCGCAAAATTCATCTGGGGGAGACCCAGCGCCTGCATGGCGGTTTGCCAGTCATCCCCCAGAATAGCCATATTCAGCACGGCTTCTCCGATATTCATTACCAACCCGGCTAACAATCCACCTAAAATCACCCGGGTCATATTGATCTTTCCCATAGGGCGCCTCCATTGTGTTATGGGTTTATGAATCTTCGTGACAGTTGCCAGTGAAATTATCAAATCCGAAAATAATATGCAAATGGAATCCGCTATACGGGGGAAATTTCCGGTATTCAAGTGTTTTGGTGTTAGAGTTTTCTGGTAGAACCGTAAAAGCACCATAACACCATAACACTTGAACACTTGCTGTCTCAACCTTAAATTCTGCGCCTGATTAAAAGCGAAAGCGACCGTAAACCGCTGAATTTTACCGGAAATCTTTATGGAACATCCTACCCTGGTGCTGATAATCTTTATTATTACCTACATTTTTATCGCGGTGCAGCGCATTCCCGGCCTGCGTATCGACCGCCCCTCCGGGGTCACCATCGGCAGCACTTTGCTGTTGCTTACCGGGCTGCTGACTATCGAAGAGGCTTACAGCTTTATCGACTGGCACGTGATCACCTTTTTGTTAGGCATGATGGTAATGATCGCCTACCTGGAATTCGCCGGGTTTTTCGAGCACGTGGCGCTCTGGCTGGTGCAGATTTCACATTCCGCGGCTCAACTGCTGCTGGCCACCATTCTCTCTTCCGCGCTGCTCTCGGCTTTTTTTGTGAATGATACCATCTGCCTGCTGTTTACCCCGATCATTCTGAAAGCCACCCGTTTCCTCAAGCTCAACCCGCTGCCGTATCTCATTGCCATTGCCACGGCTTCCAATATCGGCTCCGCGCTAACCATCACCGGCAACCCCCAGAATATGTACATCGGGATTCAATCCGGCATCCCGTTTCTGAAATTTATGATAGTGATGCTGCCCCCGGTAGCGGTTGGGTTGGCCCTAAATTACTATCTGCTGCGCCTGATTTTCCGCAAAACGGTCAATCACCAGCCCATCGAAAATGTCTCTATCCGCATCCCCAAGCTTAAAAGAACGCTTACCTTCAAAGCCCTCGCCGCCCTCGGTATTACCGTGGTGCTGTTCATCGCCGGGATGGGTTATCCCTTCGCCGCCCTGGTGGGCGCTTCGCTCATTCTGCTGGCCGGCTACGTGCCCCCGCGCCTGGTGCTGAAAGAGGTTGATTGGACGATCTTGCTGTTTTTCTCGGGATTGTTCATCGTGATGGGCGCTTTCGAGAAGGCCGGGTACATGGAAACCCTGATGCAGTTTGCCTCCCGGAGGGTTTCCGGGGAGAGTTTCGAGGGATTCATAGGCTTGTCGCTGATCGTTACCCTGCTCTCCAACCTGGTCAGCAACGTTCCCGCGGTCATTTTGATGCAGCCGCTGGTGGAGCAGTTCGGCGGGGGTGAAAAATTCTGGCTGCTGCTGGCCCTGGCATCCACCTTCGCCGGGAACCTGACCCTGGTCGGCTCGGTCGCCAACCTCATCGTGGCGGAAAAGGCCCTTGCCCGGCAGGTGCACTTAGGTTTTTTAGCCTACCTGAAGGCCGGTTTTCCCCTGACGCTTCTTTCCCTGGCCGCGGGAACGCTCTGGCTATGGTTTTTCTTCTCCGGGTAAGCAGGTGGTCGGGTGATTTCTGAACTTTTTTTTAAAATTGTTGCAACATTAAATGTCTATACATATATTTGCGCAGCAATTTAACGAAACCAGTGTGCAAAGCGGGTTGAATGATGGAATTAGAAAAAGAAATCCAACAGGCCAGGTTTGATAACCAGTACCAGAAACTGATCGTCAATATTTTGTACACCGGCGGCTGGATGCACGGATTGCAAGCCCAGCGTCTTAAGCCGTATGGAATTTCTCCGCAACAGTACAATATTCTGCGCATTCTGCGCGGCCAGCACCCCAACCCGGCGACCATCAACCTGCTGCAGCAGCGGATGCTGGATCGCATGTCGAACGCCTCCCGGCTGGTAGAAAAGCTGCGCGTGAAAGGGTTGGTAGAGCGCCGCACCTGCCCGGAAGACCGGCGCGCGGTTGACGTGCTCATCACGCCGCAGGGGTTGGCGCTGCTGGCGGAGCTGGATCAAAGAGTCCGGGAGTGGGAGGACCGCTTCAAAACCCTTGCGGAAGCGGAAGCAAGCCAGGTGAATACGCTGTTGGACAAACTGCGCGGCTAAAGTGCATGGTGTTTCAAACCCGTAAGAGAGGAGCTCTGACATGAAAAATCGGAAACTGCCGGGGGTGTTGGGAGGGATCATTCTGCTGATCGGCTTGGCCGGATGCTATCCCGGGCGATCCGCCCGGCACGAGACCAATCTTACCCCGGCTCTCGAAGACTCCGCCGCCGCGGCGGCTGCCAAGCCGAACCAATCGCAGGCGGGCGAAGCATCGGCGGCACAATCTCAGGCCCCGGCCGCGCCGGGACAGCCGTCTGACGCCACAAAATCACCGCAGCAGAAATCCCTGGCAGGCGTGGTGGAGTTCGGCAAAGCAAACTATTATAACGACAACATGGCCGGTAAGAGAACCGCTACCGGGGAGCCTTATGATCCCAAAAAGCTCACCGCCGCCCATCCCTCCCTGCCCTTGGGAACCATTTGCCTGGTAACCAACATGGCTAACGGCAAAAGCGTGGAGGTGCGCATCAACGATCGCAATTCCGGCAAAAAGGGGATCATACTGGACCTCTCCCGTGAAGCGGCGGCGCAGTTAGACGCGCTGAAAGCCGGGACCATCGAGGTCAAGTTAGAAGTTTTGGAATAGTTTTAAGGAAAAAGGAAAAAGTGAGAAGGAAAAAGAGGAAAACTATCCTCCATAATGTTTTTTACCTTTTTACTTCTACCTTTTTACTTAACAAAATAGGAAGGAGAAAACTATGCTCCGTTATAAATATCTGATCATCGGCGGGGGCATGGCCGCCGCTTCCGCCGTCGAGGGCATCCGGGAAGTTGACCCGGGCGGCGAGATCGGTGTCATCACCGCCGAAGACGACCATCCTTATGACCGCCCGCCCCTTTCCAAACAGTTGTGGACCGGGCAGAAGAAGATGGAAGAAATCATGCGCCCGGTTTCCCGCGAGGGGGTGAATTATCATCTCCATCGCACTGCCAAAACCCTGAAACCGGCCAGCAAACAGGTAACGGATAGCAACGGGGAGACGTATGCGTTTGATAAGCTGTTGCTGGCTACCGGCGGAACGCCGCGCCGCCTGCCGTTTGGGGGCGACAATATTATCTACCTGCGAACCCTGGAAAGTTACCGGCGTCTGCGGGATTTGGCCGGGCAGCAGGATGTCTTCGCGGTCATCGGAGGCGGATTTATCGGCTCCGAGATTGCCGCGGCGCTGGCCATGAGCGGCAAAAAAGTGTCCCTCATCATGCCGGAAAAGGGAATTTGCGACCGTCTTTTTCCCGCCGACGTGGTGGCGTTTTTGAATGATTACTATCGCCAAAAAGGGGTTGAGGTGCTGGCGAATGAAATGGCCGCTAACCTGGAAGGCCGCGGCGCGGATTTACAGGTGGCCATCAAAAATAATCGCCGCGTTGCCGCCAACGGGGTGGTCGCCGGCATCGGCATTACCCCGAACGTGGAGCTGGCCGGGTTCGCCGGGTTAGAAACCGGGGACGGCATCCTGGTTGACGCAGCGTTGCGCACCAGCCACCCGGATATCTTTGCCGCGGGGGACGTCGCCAACTTTTTTGATTCGGCGTTGGGCGTTCGCCGCCGGGTGGAGCACGAAGACCTGGCCAATTCCATGGGAAAAGCCGCCGGCCGCTCCATGGCCGGGGAGCCGGTGAATTTCAGCCACTCTCCCATGTTCTATTCCGATATGTTCGAGATCGGCTACGAGGCGGTCGGGGAGCTCGACTCCCGCCTCAACGTGGCGGCGGACTGGCAGGAAAAATACCATACCGGGGTGCTCTATTACCTGGATGAAAGCCGGGTGCGCGGGGTTCTGCTCTGGAACGTCTGGGGAAAAGTAGCTGAAGCCCGCGCTCTCATCGCCGCGGGGGAGAACGTTACCGCCGCGTCCCTGAAGGGACGGATTGCGCACTCATAAACTCTAAGACATTATTTCATAATACCTCATATCCATATACCCGAAAAATTTAAAAACACAATTGAAAGGAAATATCGTTATGGCAGACAATAGAATTATTCTGATTACAGGGATAACCGGCCAGCAAGGCGGGGCAGTGGCCCGGGAACTTCTAGCTCGCGGGTATCGCGTAAAGGGAATGACCCGGAAGCCGGACAGCGAAAAAGCGCATGAGTTTCGCAAGCTCGGCGCGGAGATCATTCAGGGCGACCTGGATGATCCGGCGTCGCTGAAACAGGCTCTACAAGGCGCCTGGGGCGTCTTCGCGATTCAAAATACCTGGGAAGCCGGGGTGGAGAAAGAAGAAGAACAGGGCAAACGTATCGCCAGGATTGCCAAAGAGGCCGGGGTTCAACACTACGTGTACTCATCGGTAGGCTCGGCCCATCGCAACACCGGGATTCCGCATTTCGAGAACAAATGGCGGGTAGAAGAGACGGTGCGCGGGCTGGGTTTTCCTTCCCATATTATCATCCGGCCGGTCTTTTTTATGGAGAACCTGGCATCGCCGTGGTTCAAGCCGGGCATCGACCAGGGGCAGTTAATGGTAGCGCTTAAGCCCGAAACGGCTTTACAGATGATCGCTGTGAACGATGTCGGGAAGTACGGCCTGGCGGCCTTTGAGAAGCATGAAGAACTGAACGGGCGCGAGATCGATATCGCCGGCGACGCGCTTACCATGCCGGAAACCGCTCGGATCCTCAGCGAGGCAGCGGGCAAGAAAGTCGATTTTATGCAGCTTCCCATCGCAGAAGTGCGAAAATTCAGCGATGACTACGCAACGATGCTGGAGTGGTTCGACCGGGTCGGTTACAATGCCGACATTGCCGGAAATGCAAAAGAATTTGGCATAAAGCCTGCTTCGTTTCAGGATTGGGCAAAGCAGCAGAACTGGAGCTAACCGATGAACCCTCACGTTCACGGCATACACCACGTCACCGCCATGGCCGGCAATCCCCAGAAGAACATCGACTTCTACGTAGGGGCGCTGGGCTTGAGAATGGTCAAAAAGACCGTTAATTTCGACGATCCCTTCACCTACCATTTTTATTACGGGAACGAGGCCGGCGCTCCCGGCTCGATTATGACCTTCTTCCCGTGGGGAAATGCAGGATTGCGCGGCCGGCGGGGTACCGGGCAACTGACGGTTGCCTCGTTTTCCATTCCCGAAAGCTCCCCTGGTTATTGGATGGAGCGGTTGGCAAAGTTGAAGATTCACGTTGCCGGGCCGTACACCCGGTTTGGGGAGGAAGAAGTGCTCACCCTTTTCGATCCGGATGGCCTGGAGCTAGAGTTAGTCGCTTCCGCGCGCGAAAAACGCCCCGGTTGGGAAAACGGGGAAATCCCCGGGGAGCACGCCATTCGCGGGTTTCACAGCGTCGCCCTGTCCGTGGAGAGTTACCAGCCCACCGCCGGCTTGATGAGCGAACTCCTGGGATTTCGCCGCCTGAAGGAAGAGGGCAACCGGTTCCGTTATGAAGCGGGGGAGGGGGGACCCGGAACCATCGTCGATATACTCAACCAGCCGGACGGTTTTCGTGGAAACATGGGGGTGGGCGTTGTGCACCACGTGGCCTGGCGCATCAAAAACGATGAAACGCAGCTGCAACTGCGGGAAAAGTTAGCGCAGGCGCGTTATCACGTATCGCCGGTGCGGGATCGCAACTACTTTCACTCCATCTACTTCCGGGAGCCGGGAGGAATTCTATTCGAAGTGGCGACCGATTCACCGGGATTTGCAATCGACGAACAACCGGGAGAGTTGGGCAGCGCTTTGAAATTGCCTTCCTGGTTAGAGCCGCAGCGCCGGGAGATTGAAGAACATCTTCCACCGGTGAGCCTGCCTAAGTGACAGCAAAGCCCAATGACGGCGAAGCCCAATGACTATAATGACAATATAGAAAGCGCCGATAGATGAAACAGAATATCGGAAACGCAGCCGGCCCTCACCAGGGACAGCCGGTCTTACATGCCGGAGCGCCCCCGGGGCAAGCCAAAGCGGCGATGATCATGGTTCACGGGAGGGGCGCGGATGCGCGGGATATATTAAGCCTCGCGCCGGAGCTTGGCCAGCCGGATTTCGCGTACTTCGCCCCCCAGGCATCCGGGAATACCTGGTACCCCTTCAGTTTTTTAGCGCCCATTCCGCAGAATGAGCCGGGGATTACCTCCGGCTTGCAGGCGATTGCGGATATCCTCGCCGAACTGGAGAGTAAAGGATTTCCCGCGCAGAAAGTGTTCCTCCTGGGCTTTTCCCAGGGCGCCTGCCTGGCGACGGAATTTGCGGCGCGCCAGGCCCGGCGCTACGGGGGGTTGATCGGTTTCAGCGGGGGATTGATCGGCCCGGGGGGAACCCCGCGCGATTATCCCGGCTCCCTGGCCGGCACCCCGGTGTTCCTGGGGTGCAGCGATCCGGATCCCCACATTCCCCGGGAGCGGGTGGAAGAAACCGCCGCAGTATTGAAAAAAATGGGCGGCGAAGTAACCCTGCGGCTCTATCCCCGCATGGGGCACACCATCAACAGCGACGAAATTGAATTTGCGCGGGGGATGATGCAGACAGTATTATAATGAGAGGAGTAGAATTTTTGGTAGTCCTAAACGATTAATACCGTTTTGCGACAAGCAGGGATTCCGGCCAGCCGGCACTGTACGACCCACTTCTCTGCGGGGTCGAGAGTACACTCCGGCATTACCTTTTTTTTATTACTACCGATTTTTTTCAATCTTCAATCCGCAATCCCCAATCCGAAATCCGCAATACCCCTCATCTCTCCCCAAACGGGCGCACCCGCGGCCAGGCGTGAACGGCGAACAGAACGATGGCTGCAAATTCCAGTACCCGCCCGGCAATATCCAGCGGCAAGGGGCTGGAAACTAACGTCGCAACGCCCGCCAGCCAAATTCCTCCATTCAGGCAGATGAACGTCCCCCATACCGGCATATCGCTCCCGCGCGGCCGCGGCCGGCCCAGGCGCGGCAGCATCCAGTACGCCGCTCCAATCACAAATTGGATGATCCAACCTACCAGCGTAAACTCGATGTGCAGGGGCAGCAGCCGCCACAAAACCGGCTGGAAGGGAACGGCTTTGTTGAGCAGGATCAATCCGCCCAGGGTAAACCCGATTGCCAGGTAAACCAGCGCGGTACGGATCAATATCAGGCTCAGGAACGGCATCGTTCAGGGCTTTTCTTTCAGGCGCGGCCAGATGGTGCGGATATACAGCGCCCCGGCCAGCCATTGCAGGATTGCAGATAAAATCAGCAGGGTATTCCAGATGCCCCCGGGGTTTAATACCAACAACGGTTCCCCGGTGATGCGCAGGAGCAGCCCGGAATTCAGCAGCACAAAAACCAGCCAGGCCAGGGCTTCGTTGCCGCGGGGTTTTTCCCGGCTAAAGCGGGGGAACATCCAATGGGAAACGCCCATGATGATCTGGGTAATCCATCCCACCGTTAGCAGATGATAATAGACCGGGTTAAAAAAGGCAAGAAACCGGAGAACCGGGAAGCTGAATTGAGCTTTCAGGCCGATGGCCAGCAGCATCGCCGCTAAGAAATAAACTAACCCGGCTTTGATGAACCAGCGAGAAATTGCGGGCATGGCGGTGAGTTACAGTGAGCTAAAGTGATTAAAGTGACTAAAGTGAGCTAAAGTGAGCTAAAGTGACTAAAGTATCTCAAAGTATCTAAAAT
>CAZFVV010000020.1:0-2029 GCA_964522165.1 uncultured Calditrichaceae bacterium | reverse complement strand
CTAAAGTGAGCTAAAGTGAGCTAAAGTGACTAAAGTATCTCAAAGTATCTAAAATGCCCGTTGTGAGCAAAAGAGCCGGGGGTAGTTTTAGCCCTATTCGGGCAGCTTCGAGTAATT
This sequence comes from uncultured Calditrichaceae bacterium, assembly GCA_964522165.1. Taxonomy (GTDB): domain Bacteria; phylum Calditrichota; class Calditrichia; order RBG-13-44-9; family J075; genus JABWBP01. The sequence continues at coordinate 1,912 of CAZFVV010000020.1, read as the reverse complement.
CAGTCACTTTAGACACTTAAATAAAGGTATTATCCGGAATGATGGTATCTTTCGGGATCACCACGATGCCATCGCGGATGACATAGTTGTCAGCCTCGAAGAAATCGACCTCCGGGTGCCGGGTGATGCGCACGTTGTTGCCGATCCGGGCGTTTTTGTCGATAATCGCCTGCTCGATGTAGCAGTTATCGCCGATTCCCACGTGCGGCCTTCCCAATTCCGTATTCCGGGTTCGGTCCTTTGCCGTCTCGAAAAAATCCGCTCCCATCATAATCACCCGGTCCAGGGTGCAGTGCTTCCCGACGATGGAGCGGATTCCGATGATCGCATCTTTGATCCGGGAAGGATTCACAATGGAGCCGTCGCAGAGGATGGTGTTTTCGGTCTGGGCGTTGAGCACCTTGGAGCCGGGCAAAAAGCGGGGATTGGAAAAAATCGGACGGTCCTCATCATAAAAATTGAATTTGGGCAGGGTGCGGGTTAAATCTAAGTGCGCTTCGAAGAAGGAGGCGATGGTTCCGATGTCTTCCCAGTAGCCGTCGAACAGGTAGGCGAAAACCTTGTGCCGGGGAATGGCATAGGGGATTACTTCCTTGCCGAAATCGGAAAAATCCGACCCTTTGAGCAATTCTACCAGCACGTCTTTCTTGAATACGTAAATTCCCATGGAAGCAAGGTGGGTTCTTCCGCGAGGATCAATGCCCTGCTCTTTGAACGCCTGTTCGGGGACGGCGAGCTGGTCTAATATCTCCGGTTCGCCGGGTTTCTCATAAAACGTTTTCACCAGGCACTGGCGGTTGATTTTCATTACCCCGAACTGGTTGGCCTGGTCGCGGTGCACCGGGATCACCGAGATGGTTATATCGGCGTCCTTCTCGAGGTGATACTCCACGAATTTCCGGTAATCCATGCGGTAGAGGTGATCCCCGGAGAGAATGAGCACCAGGTCATCGGATTGGCGGATGAAGCCCAGGTTTTGCCGCACCGCGTCGGCAGTGCCCTGGTACCAGTCGCGGTTTTCCAGGGTTTGCTGGGCGGAGAGGATGGTAATGAAATCTTTGGTAAAAATACTGAAGCGGTAAGTGGCAAAAATGTGGCGGTGCAGGGACTCGGCGGCGAACTGGGTGCAGATAAAGATGCGCCGGTAATTGGAGTGCATGCAATTGGAGATCGGAATATCGATCAAGCGAAATTTGCCGGCAATGGGAACGGCCGGTTTAGAGCGGCGTTTGGTGAGGGGATACAAGCGGCTGCCCTGCCCACCGGCTAAGATCATCGTGATGACGTGGGCCATGATCACTTCCTTTGATAGATGAGGGGTTAGACATGGGTCGTACAGCCATCCCTGGTTGTTTGACAGCGGCTCCATCCTGGAGAGCAGCGGTAACGGCAGACATCGATACAGGCATCGAGGGCTTTCACCTTTTGTTACTACGCGGACGAAATATCATTAGCCTATCAATTACGGTTCTAAATTACAAAATCTTTTTAAATTGTGAAAAGGGATATTTCTAAAAACCGGTGCAGAGTGGGTAACTCCTCTCCCGGCAGTTTATCGCCCCAAACTTGCCCAAAATCATGTTTTAACCTGACCGAAGTCATGGTTTTTGAGAATGCCTGAGTTTAACTTGCTGCCGTAATTAGGAAATGTGGTTGCCTGAAGCGGTTGTACGAATGTTGTAACGCCCTTCTCCCCTTGACGCGCCATCCATAGAGGAAGTGGCTGATTTTCCCGGAGTAACAACGGTGATTAAGTTGGGAGAATGCCATGGGTAGCTTTGCAAAATCTCTCGTCAGCCACGGGAAGAGGAATATTTTCCGTTTTTTTCTTCCCTCCCCTTTTTCGCTTAAAATATCTCGTTACTATTCAGCCTGCATAGCAGGCATAAAAGGCTTTCTATCCATAGCCATT